>JANQJJ010000309.1 GCA_028281725.1 Pirellulaceae bacterium
CGTGTTGGTTCCGAAGTTGTTTGTGCCGATTTTGCCGTTGTTGCAATCGCACTTCGACGTGGAACACCACGATCCGGCAGATCATCCGGACGTGTCGGAGGTGGCCGAGATGGGGCGGTCGCTGGAGCCATCCGGGCTGTTGCCCAGTGGGCACAAGGTACGCAGCGTCTTATGGCGCAAATCCCGAAATGACATCGTGCGGCTCTATGCGGACGGACGCACGGGAGTTTCGTTCGGTTTCATTGCCTGTGTCGAGAAGCCTCGCTACGTTGGGCCACGCGAGATTTCGGAGGCCGAATGGGACGAGTTGCCTGAGTCAGCAGTCTATTCGTCTGACGATGTTCGCCGAAACGAGCTTGGCCGCCTCTACGTAAGAATCGACACGCACCAGCAGGAGGTGGTTTACCGGCAGGTACCCGACCTGTGGATTGCCAGTTCCCGTTCCGGCAGCGTAAAAACAGCACTCGATCCTGCTCGCGACGTGATCCGCATTGGCTATGATGGCCGGTTCTGCATGAGTTTGCCTACCGGGACGACCACCGGGGAACTGAAACCATCTTACGACATCCGCGTGATGATCGCCTTGGCGTTGTCTGCATCCCTGTATGATCCGGAGTTCATCGGCGACGGAGCGGCCATGTTTCATTTTCACGGCTACCCACATCGAGACTGGTTTCGCCAGAATGAATACTTCTCGGGCGCTCATCATCCGACCGTTCCATGCGGGACGTTTGAAGCGGGTGCATTGAACTTTCAGGCCATGGCACGGCTGGCAGGCAAGTTTGGGTCGCAGATCGATTTGGCCTGCACGATCGAGCCCGACCACGGTACGAACCTGATCGCTCGTGACAGGAGATATCTGGCCCGTCGCGTGCTCGAAGGCATTGAGGGCGGACATATCGCGCTCGGCAGCCGCCACTTCGGTTCGTTGCTTGCCGAAGAAGAGTGTCTGTAGGGGCTCTAGTTCTTGTCTGGCAACCTCAGGTAATACTTGGAGCCAAGCCAGCGCTACTGAGCACATTCCGCTGCTCTTGGTTACCTTCGGTTCAAACGCTCTCTCTCCCTGCGCGGCGACGCAAGTTGAAATAGCGAGGGTTGCAAAAGCTCCAAGCTAGGGCTGGATCCGGGTACCAAGCACCTCCAGGAATTGGCGCATCCAGGCTGGATGGGCCGGCCAAGCCGGAGCGGTAACCAGGTGGTTGTCGGTATGAGCGTTGTCGAATCCGGTGGACGGTTCCACGTACGTACCATTGGACTGAACGACTTCGAGACTGACCGCTGGATAACAGCTGCACGATCTGCCATCCAACACGCCCGCCGCTGCCAAGATCTGCGGGCCATGGCAGATGGCGGCGATCGGTTTTTTGGCGTCACTGAAGTGTCGGACGATTTCCAAGACGCGGACGTTCAACCTCAGGTATTCCGGCGCGCGACCACCGGGCAGGACCAGCGCGTCGTAGCTTTGCGGATCGACCGAATCGAAATCCGCGTTGAGGGTAAAACGATGGCCCGGTTTTTCACTGTATGTCTGATGGCCTTCGAAGTCGTGGATGGCTGTCGCGACCGCATCCCCGGCTTTTTTGTCGGGACATATGGCGTCGCAGCTATGGCCGATCATCATCAGCATCTGGAAGGGGACCATGATTTCGTAGTCTTCCACGAAATCACCAACGATAAATAGGATTTTTTTGGCAGCCATGTCTTGGGTCCGCGATGGCAAGGGTAGATGAATGGGCTAGGAAGGGCGCAATGGAAGTTTGCCATCCTACTCGATGGGCTGTTCCGACGGAGCGGGCTGATCGGCCGGTTCCTGACTTTCGCGTTTTTGGAGGTAGAGTTTGATGGGGACTTCGCCGAACGGAAGGTTATCGCGACAAACATTGATCAAGTACCGCTGATAACTTGGCGGAAAGCCTTGAGGCATGTTACACATCATGATAACGGTTGGCGGGGTCGTGGAGATCTGAGAGCCAAAGTAGATCTTAGGCCGGCGATTGAGGTACAGTGGCGGCTGCTGGCGTTGGGTAGCCGCCTGAATGAGTTTGTTAATCGTCGATGTGGGAACGCGCGTCTGAGACTGCTTGAAGAGCATCTGAGCGTGGTTGAGCAGAGCCTTCATGTTCTTCCCCGTTTGGCCCGTGACGAACGCGATCGGGCAGTAGGACATCGTGGGGAAGTGTTCGCGCAGGTAGCGTACCCAACGTTCGGTGGCCACCTGTCCCGCTACCTTGTCCCACTTGTTCACGACAAAGATGCAAGGTTTGAATTGTTGTTCGATGTAGTGCGCCAGTTGTTTGTCGACTTTGCTAATCGTTTCCATACAGTCGAAAAACAAGAGGGCGACATCGGCCCGGCGGATGCTTCTTTGAGCGCGGTGGAGCCCGTAGAAGTCGATGTCGGTACGGATGCTTTTCTTGCGACGCAGGCCGGGCGTATCGATCGCGACGAACCGATGACCATCCAGGTCGAAGTGGACGTCGACGCTGTCTCGGGTCGTGCCAGGCACCTCGCTGACAATCATCCGTTGTGCCTGAGCGAGCGTATTGACAAACGTGCTTTTCCCCACGTTGCGACGTCCGACAATCGTCAGCTTCATCCGCGGCGCGTCGGTTTCCGCCTGTTCGCTCTGCTTTTCTGGGAGCCGGTCCAAAATCTCCTCGAACAGCAGCTGTCGATTCCGGTTTTGAAGTACGCTGACTGGGATCAGCCACCCGCGCCCCAGGCGATGGAATTCCAGAGCCCCGTTGTCCAGACCCGCGTGATCGGTCTTGTTGGCTAGCAGAAGAATCGGCTTTTCTACCTTGCGCAACCGCTCGGCAACCTCTTCGTCGAGCGGTGTGAGCCCGGTTTTCGTGTCCACGACAAACAAGATAACGTCCGCCTCATCAATGCCGGCAGCGATCTGTTGTTCGACCTCTTTGGTCAGGTTGTCGGCATCCTCGATCCCAATACCACCGGTATCGATCAGCTCAAAGAAGCGACCGTCATGCTCGATAAGCGTCACTAGCCGGTCTCGAGTGACGCCGGCCATATCGTCGACAATGGCCAGCCGCCGACCGTCAAGCCAGTTGAAAAGGCTACTTTTGCCGACATTGGGGCGGCCAACGATAACGACGCGGGGAATTGCCATAGCCAACAGTTACTGAGAAACGAACTTGGGATGAGAAAACACCAGTCTAATACCGACTGGTTGAGTTCGCGAGGTAATCGGCTGGCGGATTCCACCAGATATTCGATGCCGCTGCCGTTTTGTGGAAGAAGCGGACGCGAGCGGACTTGCCGGGGTACGCCGGATCGTGAAACGACAAGCAAACGGGTATGATTGGTGCGCGAAGTCGTCCATGTCAGTTCAGGACGACGTTCAGGCCGGTTCGATCGGAAACGAGCGCTGCAATGGACGCTAGTCAATTACGCGAGTCCTTAGTCCAGGTGTTGGAAAATTACCGTCGCTGTGGGGTGACGCATTTTACCCGTGCTCGGGCCGATGAAGTGCCGGCGGAGTTGCTGACCGCTGTGGGGCAGTTTGCCGACGCGGCAGCGGAAGTCGCTACGGCAGCCAGCAGCGGCGTTCCGCGACAGTCCGAACCGGCCGGCGAATCGGCTTCCGCGGTGCCCAATTCACGACTGACAGGAGCTGTGGCCCCGTCGCCAGAGAGCTCACCGCCGCTCTCGGGATCGGAGTGGACTTTACCGGTTCTGAACGACCAAGATCGGCAGACGCGATTTGCCGAGTTGAACGGGCAGGTCAAAGCGTGTCGAAAGTGCCTGGATATCGTCGACTTTCGCAGGCAGACGGTGTTTGGTGTTGGGTCGATGCGTCCAGCGGTCTGCTTTATGGGCGAAGCCCCCGGGGCTGACGAGGATCGGCTGGGTGAGCCATTCGTAGGCCGCGCAGGGCAACTGTTAACAAAGATTATCGCGGCGATGAAAATGCGCCGTGAGGACGTCTACATACTGAACGCTTTGAAGTGTCGTCCGCCGCAAAATCGAACGCCCGTACCGGAGGAGATCGAAAACTGTCGGCACTTCGTGGAAGCGCAGCTCGACATTTTGCAGCCAAAATACATCGTTTGTCTGGGAGCGGTCTCGGTGCGCTCGATTCTGCAGTCGAATCTCTCTATTGGAAGACTTCGCGGTAGGTTTCACCAGTATCGAGGCGCGCGAGTCGTGGTGACTTACCATCCGTCCTACTTGCTTCGCAATGAGGATGCGAAGCGGCTGGTTTGGGAAGATATGCAGATGTTGATGCGCGAGTTAGGAACGTTGTAAAGGGTCGGCTCAGCCTACGGAACCAGCGCGCGGAGATGGGCGACTACCGACTGGGGCATGTGGTCGAGGTGATAGCCGCCTTCGAGCAGGCTCACGAGTTTACCGCCGCAGTAGCTGTCTGCCAGTTGCTTCACGGCCGTAGAGAGAGTTGCGAAGTCTTCTTCCACTAAGCAGAGGCTGCCGACTGGGTCTTCGCGATGTGCGTCAAAACCGGCGCTGAGCAGGATGATTTGCGGCCGAACCTTTGCGGCGAGGTCTTCGATCCCTCGGCAGAACGTGTCGACAAATTCCTTGGTGGTGATGTCCGCACGGACTGGAGAGTTGGCGATCCACCCCAGCCCGGGGCCGGAGCCTGTTTCGTCGGCAGCGCCGGTACCGGGATAGAACGGACTGCGATGAATCGAATAGAAAGCGACTCGACCATCGCGGTAAAACGTATCTTGGGTCCCGTTGCCGTGATGGACATCCCAATCGACGATCAGGACGCGGGCAGCTCCCGAGGCAAGCGCCGCGTGTGCCGCGATGGCGACATTGTTTAGTAGGCAGAAGCCCATCGGCCCGTCGGGTAGAGCGTGGTGTCCGGGAGGGCGAATGGCGCAGAACGCAGCCTGATCTTCGCCGGCGAGAACTCGTTGCGTTGCGTCGATTGCTGCTCCCGCGCCGCGAGTGGCCGCGTTCCACGAGCCTCCGCTGACCACAGTATCGGCTTCGATTTTCACCGTCGCGGCGAGTTCCGCCGCACGAGCGCACCAAGACTTCAGTTGATCGACGTAGGCGGCGCTATGAACTCGCGAAATCTGCTCTCCAGTAGCCGCCTGCGATGAGCGTACTGTGGCCCGCTCGAGCCAGCCCACGGATCGAAGTAGCTCATTGAGACGGAGGATACGGGCGGCACACTCCGGGTGATTTTGAGTGTTGTGGTCGGCGAAAACGTCATCGAGATACAGTAGCACTGTCGCTTCCTTGTTAGGCGGAAATGCACGTTTAGGTGCTTGCCCCAGTTATGATCGGTGGTGCGGCGGAGCGGCAAGGAGCAGCGTCCGGGGATCGAGTGGTCGCATCGGAGAGCATTTGGGTTTTGGGCTCCAAGATCCCCGGGCGATGCGGCTGTGTGGGATGCCTTGCCGTGCGCTGCCCCTGGCTGAACCGATGCCTGCCTATTGAACGAAAATCAGCTAAACTTTACTAGATCAGGGGACCGCGACATCCCTGGATCGAAGATGACCAGCGAGTGTAAAGAGGGGCGATGAGCGAGGCGGAGTTTGAATATCTTGGTCCGTACCGCGTTGAGCGCACGCTTGGTCGCGGGGGAATGGGGACGGTCTACAAAGGAATACACTCGAAAAGTGGCGACGCGGTGGCGATCAAAGTGATTGCTACGGGCGTTGCCAACCAGTCTCGGTTTCGACGCAGGTTCGCGACGGAAGTGGAAACGCTCAAGCGGCTAAAACATCCTCACATCGTGCAGCTGGTCGGCTTCGGTGAGGAACAGGGGCTGCTGTTCTACTCGATGGAGTACGTGGAGGGGCATTCGCTGCACGATCATCTCCGGCAACACCAGAATCTACCTTGGGAGGATGTGATCCAGGTCGGGATCGAAACCACCGGAGCCTTGAAACATGCGCACGATTTGGGGATCATCCATCGTGATCTGAAGCCCGCGAACCTGATGCTCAACACGCAGGGCCATATCAAACTGACCGATTTTGGCATCGCAAAACTCTTTGGCTCGTCGGATATGACGGCGGCCGGTTCGGTCATCGGTACGGCGGACTACATGCCTCCGGAGCAGGCCGAAGGAAAAGGTGTCACGGTTCGCAGCGATCTGTATAGCCTGGGAGGTGTCCTCTACGCACTGCTCGTCGGCAAGGCGCCGTTTGGTGGTAAAAGCGTTCCTGAAGTTCTGTATTCGGTGCGTTACAATCCGGCGCCCGATTTGGCCGAACGCGTGCCCGACGCGCCGAAGGAACTGGTCGAGTTGATCCATCAGCTGCTCGAGAAAGATCCGCAGAAACGTCCGCCAACAGCGCTCGTCGTGGGAAATCGTCTCAAGTCGCTTCAGCAAGGAATGCGGCGTTCCTCCGGCACGGGCATCGGGAGGTCTCGGTCTTCCGAGTCGGCGATCAATCCTGAGAAGATCGGTACGCACATGACGTCGCTCGATCTTTCCGATGTCGATGACAACGAATTAAAGTTAACGGGGGAAGAGCCAGCCAAGATTGGCAGCGGGGGGGATGTCGACACCCATGAGAGCGCGGCAGATCCGCCGGGAACTCACGAACAGCAAACCATGCTCGCTCCCGAAGGCTGGACCGACAGAAACGCCGGGAGAGACGAGCCCACCTCGTTGGCCGAGCAGGGACTTCGCCGGCAGGACGACTTTTCGCACGCGGAGCCCAACGAGCCGGAAGCGATGTCGATCGAAGAGCCGCTCTCTAGCGGTGGTCCGTCGCACTACACGCCGATCACGGAGAAGGATACAGAGACCTATACCTTTAGTAGTCCGGCGCCGGAGCAAGAAGCGCAAATCGACTGGCTCCACTACGGATCGATGGCCGGGATCGTCGCGCTGCTGCTAGGCTGTGTTGGGTTTGGCTGGTGGATGCTCCGCCCCAGATCTGCGAACGACATCTATGCTGAAGTGATAGTCGCGGTTCAATCCGGGGACGATGGTCAGCTGTTGGCGGCGCGAGGCCTAATCGATGAGTTTTTGACGCGATTCCCGGATGATGAACGGCATGAGGAATTGCAGGACCACGCCCATGAGGCCGAGTTGACTCGTCGGACGCGGTTGCTGCAGCGACGTGCTTCGCGTCAAGGAGGCGTCAATGAACTGTCGGCGATCGAACAAGCCTTTTTGGACTGTATGCAACAAAGGACTCAAGATGTCGGCCTGGGGCAAGAGAAACTGCTAGCGTTTCTCACAGTTTTTGGGTCCCTAGAGAACCTGCCCAGTAGCGAAAGGCATCTCGTTGAGTTGGCCCAATTTGCCTTCCGAGCCGACGCTGACTCCAAGCCGAAGCCGGTACCCGCCGCCGCGTTGCAGCTCGAAAAGTTGATTCAATCCGCAGAGAAATCTCTATCCACAGCGAGACTTAAGGGGTATTACCAAAATTTGCTGCTACTGTATGGCGATAAACCTTGGGCGGAAGAACAAATGAACAGGGTCCGCAAGAAACTCTCACCGGAGTCCTGAGTTTTGACCATGCGTTTGCTATGCTGCAGTGGGACGCTCGAAGGCGGAGGAAGCGAGCGACAGCTGTGGCGATTGGCGACTCAGATCGACACCAGCCGGTTTGCCCCACACATCTACCTGCTCCATCGACGTGGGGTCTTTCTTGAGCAAGTCCCAGCGCGGGTTCCCATCCACGCGTTTGAGGCGGACGAGCCCCAGAGGCAGCGCCATCTTCCCGGGCAGATTTTCGCGCGGCAAGTGAGACACCTTCAGCGGGCGATTGAGAAGCAGCAAATCGATATTGTGTATGATCGGACATTTCATATGACCCTGGTGACGTCGCGCGCCTGCCGCCGAACAAAGACGCCCAGGGTTTCGGTCATTGTCAGTCCGCCGAGCCAGGATTTTTCTCGCAGCCGCGAGCGATGGAGATGGTTAAAAAAATGGATGTTGTCACGCGCGTATCGAAGTCCATCCGATACGACGCTGGCCGTCAGCAACTCGGTCGCGGAGGACGCGGCCACGTTCTACCGGTTGCAGCGCGAGAGGATTTTGGTGATTCCCAATCCGGTGGACGTACCGTCGGTCGAATCTGCCGCGCAGGCCACGGTCCCAAGCAACCCGATGGCGCCGGCCGCGCAAGCGTCATCCACCTTGCGTCTGGTGGTTGTGGGAAGACTGTCTCAGGAAAAGGGTCAGAGACGGGTGATTGAAGCGGTTTCCGCTTTGGTGCAGCGACGCCCCGAGATGAAAATTTACCTGGATATCGTGGGGGATGGACCGGACCGGGCGCAGCTGGAGCAACTGGCAAGCACATTGCATCTGGAGTCGCTGGTTTGCTTTCACGGCTTCCTCCGTAATCCTTACCCCATCATTCGGTCCGCCAGCCTGCTTTGCCTGCCGAGCGACTACGAAGGGTTGCCGAATGTGATGCTCGAGGCGATGGTCTTGAAGACTCCAGTCGTCGCCACGGACTGTAGTGGTTCGGTCAAGGACGCGATAGGAGATCAGCAGCGCGGTATCCTGGTACCGGTCGGCGATGTGCAGGCACTGGCCCGCGCCCTGCTCGAGTCGGTGGATAACCGGCTGCAGACTCGGCAACGCGCCGAGGCGGCGTATGACTGGGTCATAGAACGCCATAGCCTGCCCCCTTGGCTGGAGCGGATGCAGCGGCTGTTTTCCGACAAGGTGACTGCCCGAGGCCGGGAACGAGCGTCATGACGCAGCCCCATCGCACGGCGCGCAATGTGTTCCTGGTTTCCGCGGCATCTCTGGCTCAGATCGTCGTTCAGTTTCTGTTTCAACGCGTGCTCGCCAAGACATTTGGAGCCGCGGAGGCCAGTGACGCCCTGTTTGCGGCACTCGTCCTGCCGACGATGTTTGCGGCGATTGTTACCGGTTCGATCGGCTACGTACTAATTCCCGAATTGGTCGCCCGGTTCAAGCAGGGCGAAAAAGTGGCGGAGGCATGGCAGCTAGCATCCTTTGTGGGGTTGGCTATGGTGGCTGCCAGCACGGGGTTCGCTGCCTGGCTATTCTGGGGAGCGAGCGGCATCTCCAGTTGGCTCTATCAAGAAATGGATGCTGCTCAGCAGAGCCTGACAGGTGATCTGCTGAAAATCGTCAGCATTCAGGTTGTGCTCCTGGGAATCATCAGTTGGGCACAAGCGATTTATCACAGCCGACATCAGTTTCTGCTTCCCGCGCTGAGCGGAGTTGTTGGGACGGGGGTCACGCTTTTTCTAGCGTACCGCTACGGAGGCAGTGGCGTGACGACCATTGCCTGGGCGATCAACGGAGGCTCTGTTGTCAGTGGTTTAATGCACGTAGTTCCGCTAGTTTCGAAGCTGGGATTTCCCCAAGCGAACACCGAACACCTCTGGAAGTTGATCCGGGTTTTCTGGCCACTCTTGCTCGGAGCCGCCTTTCTGCGGGTCGATCCGCTGATCGACCGCGTGCTTGCCGATCGTATCGGCGACGAAGGGGCCATCTCGCATGTGAACTTTGCCCATCGATTCTTAACGGCGCTGCTGGCGATTGGCACAAGCAGTCTGGCTGTCGTCGCCTTTCCGCAACTGGCCGAACGGCTAACAACGGGAGGAACTCGCGGACTTGCGGAACATTTTTCGTTGGCGTTTCGCCGTCTCTTGTTGCTGGTGATCCCGATGGCGATTGGTGTCGGGACGTTTTCGGTCTGGATCGTGCGTGACCTACTCGAGGGCGGCTTGTTCACTGAGGAGGATTCAAGAGTTGTTGGTTACTTGATTGCCTGTTTTATGGGGCTATTTGTCGGTGCCAGTTCTGGAGAGCTCTTCGCGCGTGCATTTTTCGTGCTTGGCGATACCAAGACGCCAACGGCAATTGGCGTGGTATCGCTGGTCCTCGGTCTGTGCATGAAGGTCATGCTATTCCAGATGTTGGGAATCTGGGGTATTGCACTGGGAGTTTCCATTTACTTTATGGGCTCTTCCTCTTGCATGGCGGTTTTCCTGGCACGCCGGATAACTGGTAGCGCGTTTGCCGGGAGCGGACGGATTGTTTGCCAGGCGACCGCCAGCTCGGTTGTTGCTTGTGGTTTTTGCTATCTGATTTACGCCAACAATCTAGGGAGTACGTGGGTTGCAGCACCGACCGGCGCAATAGTGTACTTTGTCTGTCTGCTGATGTTGCGCAACCGCGATGCCAGGCAGCTACTCGAAGTAATTCACAGGCGACTAGTTGGAAGGCCATAGCCAATGTCGGAAGTATCGAAACCGGTGACGCTGGATTTCCGGGAGTTTTCCCCGCGAGAGATCGGTGCAAAATTGCGTGGTCTGGAGGGTGAAGTGAACGTGCAGTTATTGGCTGCCGATGATCGGAGGCCCGTGGATGCCGTAGGTGCAGGCGTCGCCGAGGGGATTACCGTCCGTGCCGAAGGCTCCGTAGGCGACTTCGCCTTTTTCCTGAGCGAGAAGGCCGGCTTCGATATCCTAGGCGATGCAGGAGACTGCTGTGGACATTCGATGATTTCAGGCAGCATCTTGGTGCACGGCTCCGCCGGTGACAGTTTGGGCGCATTTGCGTCGGGAGGCTTCATTGCCGTTCATGGACAGGCCCGACGGCGATGCGGCCACGCGTTGGCCGGTGCCGATGTCTTTGTCCGCGGTGCCGTGGGAGATCAAGCTGGGTACGGCATGGCCGCCGGAGCGCTGGTTCTGGGTAACGGAACCGGTGAAGAGCTTGGTTTTGGCATGACCGGTGGAGTTGTTTTCGTTCGTGGAGAAGTCAAGTCAGTCGCAAAAAACGTCAGGGCCGTCCGGATGAAAGATGCTGATTCCATGCGTTTGAGCTTGTTGCTTGCAAGAGCTGGAATCAAAGGTAGTGGTGCCGACTTCAAAGCTTATCGCTCCCAAGCCGGAAACCACTGACGAGGAGGTGTCGCAATTACGATTCTCAATGAATTTTCTTTTGCACTGGCCGATCTGCCGACTGCGGATCTGGTAAAGGTGTCTCGGACAACGGATACGTCCGTTAGCCTTTCAGCCGAGGGTTGTGAGCGTGGTTTTCAGTTTGCTTCTCCTTTCATCGTTCGGCATTTGGGGCCAGCCCAGTTGGGACCAGCCTGGGAGGTCTTTTGCCGACTGCTCCGAACACATGGTCTGCCGCTGTACAGCTCCGTCGAAGCATTGGAAGCGAACCCAGTCGCATCGGTACCCGGTCGGATGGCAAGACGCTTTGTCGATGAGCCATTCGAACGGATTGAGCTGAGAACGGCGGACGCGTTTGAGGTCGAATGTCGAGACAAAGAACAGCAAAACTGGGGGTGGCCCAGCGAACTGAGCACTACGGAAAAACTCAGGGGATTGGTGACCGCAGTGCGCGAGGCGGCCGGCGGTGACACGCCCGTGGGGCTCAGCCTGCCGATTGGAGCCAGCGACCGCGATGTGAACCGCTGCCTCGATTCGGGCGTTGACTTTTTGACGCTTGTTGTGCAGGGTGATGGCCCCTTGGATGCCGCCACCGTTGGGGGCTTGGTTCACGCGCGCCGAACGTGCCGTTCCGCAGGGCACCGGCTGTTTCCCTTGTTGCTCGACGCACCAGTTCCCAACGTGGAGCAAGCGGTGAAGTTGCTGGCGTTGGGGGCAACTGCGGTCAGCATCGATCGGGTACTCCGCGGCGCGATTCCCAAACCCGACTCGGCAAAGCCCTCACCGGTCGGAGGCGGTATGCTCAGTGGCATCTCGAGTGTTCCCGTGGAGAAGACGCCGGCCCTCCCTGAGATGGAGCGGATATTGGTGCGCATGAGTTCGTATCTTCGAAATCGGATGCGTCTGACCGGAACGCAACGACTGAGTGATTTTGGCGCCCATTGTCTGAAGGGGCTGTCCGCCACGGCCTGCCAAGTGTCGGGAATTGGCATGCTGGGCGAAAACGACTGACGCGCCATCGACGAAAATGGGAGCAGGCCTCAAAAGTGCGGAGTGCGAAGTAACCAAAGGGCCATTCTGACTTTTGAGGCCTGCCTCCTGCTCCGCAATCTAAAACATTTTCATTTTTGGTGTAGCCAGTTGGCAGCGGGGTCGCGCCAGGAACCGCCAATAGTACAGGCTATGTGGGTGTGCAGGCTTGCACTAGGAATCGGCATCGAGACCGACGAGTTTGAGCAGCTTGAGAGCATTGGTGGTGGGTGTCGGCCCGTCGCGCATCTGATAGTCGAACTTCATGACTTCCTCACTGCCGTGCGTTTCAAAGTACTCCCGGAAATGAACGATCTGGCTGACCGTTTGGATGCTCTCGGCCGCAGCCAAATCCAAGTCGTGGGTCGATACCAGCCCCACAGCTCCAACCTTCAACAGCTTTTCCAGGACCGATGCGACGGCAATCTGGCGTTCTTGGCTATTCGTACCTTGGAGCACCTCGTCGAGCAGGAACAGGATGGGATGGTCCAGGTTATCGGCGTGTGCCTGAGCCAGGTCGACCACCTCTTTGAGCCGATGCAATTCCGCCATAAAGAATGAGACGCCATCTCGAAGGCTGTCTCGCACACGGATGCTCGTCGCCAAGTCGTACAGTGGAGTGGATAGCCGGTTTGCACAGACCGGGCTACCGGTGCGAGCCAAAAGGAGATTGAGCCCAACAGCTCGCATAAACGTGCTTTTGCCCGCCATGTTCGAACCCGTGACGAGCAGTAGCGGGCGCCCGGCGGTGAGCGTGACATCGTTGGCGATGCGCGCCGAGTCGGGCAGTAGCGGGTGTCCGAGCTGTTCTGCTTCGAGCCGGATTGCCTTGTCGAGCTGCGGCTGCGGAAAGGCCCAGTGAGGGTATTCGTCGGCCAGCGTGCTGCCACTGACGAGCGCTTCGCAGGCACCCAAGCCTTCGAACCACGCGGTGACGTGCGAGCCGAACTGGCGCTTCCATTTTTCCAGCCTCTCGAGGATGCGAATGTCCCACATGAACAAGAGTTGGAGCGCCAGGTACACGAAATAGAGAGTGGGGTCGCGCTGGAGGTTGGCTAGTCGCACGACCCAAATCAGTTTGGCAAAGCCAACCCGCGCGCACGATGGACTTTCCGTAGCAACGTGACGAATCGAGTCTAACAAGCCCTGGTCTTTGGGCAGTTCCGCAAAGGACTCAAAGACGTCGGCGAACTGATAGACTGCACGATGCTTGCCAGTAACCTGCTGAAAGATGTCGTGAATCCAGCTGCCCCAGAATACCGTGATCAAGACGTTAACC
>JANQJJ010000465.1 GCA_028281725.1 Pirellulaceae bacterium
GCACGCCTTCCTGCCGGCGATCATCTCCTATATCGCGCTGGTCTACATCGTTCACCTCGAAGGCCCGCGGCAGGCCCGTCATCCGCGCCTTACAGGCCTCGAGGTGAACGACAGATTTGCCGACATCTCGGACGGTACGTCGAACGTCATCGCCGGTGGGGAAATCTTGCCGAGCTGTCACGATCACCATCGCGGTGGCTGGTACAACGCCAACGGCCAGTGGACCGCCACGACGGCGCCGATCAACTTCAATACCTGCGGAAAGCAAGGCATCCTAGACAACCAAAACAACTGCAATGACTACCGCAATTGGCAGAGCTCCGGAGGCTTCAAATCGGATCATACCGGCGGAGCCAATTTTCTCCTGGGCGATGCTTCCATTCAGTTTCTGTCCGAGAACATCGACTATACCACCTATCAGCAGTTGGGTTCTCGAAACGATGGTGAGACCTTTGCGTCCGACAGCGGGATAGGTGGATAGATCCTGCGCCGAGTCTGTTTCCATTCCATACGGCTGGCGCAATGGTTTGCGTCAGCCCATTTTCTTGGAGGTTAATCAATTGCGTGGTTTATTTTTATTGCTCCCGCTAGTAGCTGTTGTCCTGGTGGGTTGTGGAGGATCATCTCTAACCCCTCCCGTTCCGGTATCCGGCAAGGTTACCTTGGATGGCAAACCGGTTGCTGATGCGCATGTTACTTTCCTGGGAGCCAAGGGAGCGCGTTCGGCTAGCGGAAAAACGGCTAGCGATGGCACGTTCAAACTCACCACCGTCAATACCGACGATGGTGCCCCTCCGGGCGAGTATGTGGTCACGATTGCCAAGATTGAATCTGGCGCAACGGAGACCAATGTTGAGGATGGAGTCTATGGGGATGACTACGGTAGGATGATGGATGCCTCAGCGTCAGGCACGCTGAATAAACTCATGAAGAACGAGTTGCCCGACAAGTATGCATCGGCCGAACAATCAGGACTCAAACGGACGGTCGTCAAAGGAGAGCCCAACGACTTCCAATTCGACCTCTAGCGCTCACACGTCCGCTGCAGAGCGGATTGAGCCCCGGAGGATGTTTACAAAATTGAGTTGATGCATTTGCGAAAACCGGACGATGCGTGCCCTCGGGGATACGTCGATCCGTAGTGATGGTAACCACCAGTCCCGCCAACTTGGCGGGACTTGGTTGTTTGTTTCACCCGGTAACTCGCCTTTCGACCGCTGGTGCCTGATTGCTGGCAGCAGCTGGCAGGCCCGGCAATGGTGATGAACCAAGACTCGGCCGCTCGTCGGCCCAACCTCAAGACCGCCGGCTCGTCTGGAACGTTTTGGCGCCGTCATCTTCGCGTCTCCGCCTTGTTTGCGTGTTTCATCCTTTTGTTGTTGGCGGGTTGGTTCTTCGATGCACCAGGACGTTGGACTGGCCTGCTAGCCCAGCGCGCCCTCGAGCAGCATCAGCCCTTGGCGGCGCTCGAATGGGTAGATCGAGGTCGGACGTTTTCTTCGAGAACCCCGCAACTATCGCTGTTGGCCGTCCGCGCGGAGTTGCAGCTGAATATGAATCAGCGAGCGACCGAACAGCTGCAACGTGCAATCCGCCTGGGCGCGATGCCGGATGTTGTATCTGCCTACCGGGATATGATTGCCGCGCAGCGCGGTGACCTGGATGCGGCCCAGCGGCTTCTGAACCAACGGACGCAGGCGCCGCTGCCAAGCGAAGCCTACGAAGCCGTGATTCGTTGCGCCCAGTACCATGGAAAGCTGGATTGGGCCAGCTGGATCCTGGACCAGATCGAAATGGCGGACGCTCTCTCGGCCATGGTGAACTACCAGCGAGGCAGAATCTCTGAAATCAGGGAGGATTTTACTCAGGCAGCCGAATTCTACGGCTCCGCGCTGGAGGCTCAGTCCCACATGACGCGAGCCGCATTTCGGGCAGGAATCATGCTCGTCAAACGGCGCGAGTTTGCTCAGGCTGCAGACATGTTCCGTCGTTGTCGCGAAACACCGTACCAAAGAATTGCCAACATTGAACTGGCCAACTGTCTTTGGGAACAAGACTCGCTAGGAGAGGCCATGGAGGTGATTGCCAGTTGCATTGATGATCAACCTAAGCAGTTGCTGCCCCTGTACTTGCAAGTGGATGAATACGTGGACGCCGATCGCGCGGCCCTGGTTGCGGCCCGTATCCAAGACGCTCTGGGGAATGCTGAGGAGTCAGTCCAGCTACTCCATCGAGTTCTAGATTACAACCATCGAAACTTCGAAGCCAGGACGCTGCTAGTGAAAAACCTCCGGCTGTTGGGCCGGACCGAAGAAGCTCAAGCCGTTGCGGAGTTGCAAGCGAAAATGGTCAATAATCGGCAACGCTGCCACACGCTACGTATCCAACTCAGTGAAAACCCCGATGATATCGAGAAGCGATGCGAGTTGGCCGAACTCTACTGGTACACCGAATCGATAGCCGAAGCGGAGCTTGCGTTAGACGAGATCCTTCGTCTGGACCCTCAATGCGAACGCGCACATCGCCTACGATCGAAAATCGACGCCGAGCAAGCCAAGGGTTTAGTCGATGTGCGGTGACCAGTTCAACCGTTTAGGCGAGCCGAGCGCCCTGCTTGCCGTGTTGGCCGGGCGTGTCCGTCTGAGGATTTACTGCCTACTGGTTCTCGCTACTTTGATTCCGGCAGGTTGTAAGGATGTAAAAAATACATCTCGAGAACCGGAAGGCCAGTCACGTCGTCCCTCAAGTGCCTCGGATTCCATGCTCCGCTTTGAGTCGGTCGAGCTGCCGGTGCTGGAAACCTGCCGCTTTAGCTCAGGACAAGAGGCGCAACTCAATACCATCTTGGAAATTGTTGGCGGAGGTGTGGGCTGCATCGACTACGATCTCGACGGAGTCTCCGATCTGTTTTTTCCTGGCGGCGGAACCATTGACGCCAGTCGCCAACAGGTTGCCGGCGCCGATTCCAAGCTGCTGCGAGGAGATCTGCCGTGGCAACTCAGTGACACGACCGCAGCAGCCCGTCTGGATACTCGCCAGATCTACTCCCATGGTGTGACGTCAGCAGACTTCGATCAGGATGGATTTCCAGACTTGCTTGTGTACGGTTATCGAGGCATTCTACTGTTCCACAATCAGGGAGACGGGACGTTTCAGGAGGTGGCTGGTCAGACCGATCTTGCCCAGGAGCGGTGGACGACCGCAGCGGCGTGGGTTGACTTGGATCGAGACGGTTCTCTCGACCTCTATCTTGGATCCTATCTAGACTGGAACCTCGAGAAACATCAGGTTTGTCCGACACCCGCCGGCGTCGCCGATGTGTGCTCTCCGAATGCGTTTGGTGGAGCCAGCAACATTGCTTACCTAAACAGTTCTGATGGCACATTCAGGTTCGCATCCAGTCTTCCCGAGCTGCCGGCGCGGGCCAAGACTTTGGGCATTTTGGCGGCAGAACTCAGTGCAGGCCATGGGACAAGCGTCTACGTGGCGAACGATTTGGTGCCGAATTTTCTCCTCGGCCTGCGCAATGGCAACTACGAAGAACACGGGTATACGTCCGGTGTCGCGGTCGACAACAGCGGGATTGCCAATGGGAGTATGGGAGTCGCTCTGTTGGATTTCAATTTGGACCGGCGGTTCGACCTATTCGTGACTAATTTTGAACACGAACAAATGGCTCTTTACCTGAACGAAGGCGACGACCTTTTCCAACACGCAAGTCGAAAGGCAAAGCTGAACTTGAGAGGCGTCAGCGCGGTTGGTTTTGGAGTGGTGGCCGGAGACTTTGATGGTGACGCAGACGAAGACGTTGTCTTGACTGCTGGGCACGTTCAGT
>JANQJJ010000404.1 GCA_028281725.1 Pirellulaceae bacterium
CCCTTGACGGTGTCGACCAAATGAAATCGCATCAGGCGCGTCAGCAATAGTTCCGGCAATGAATGCTTCGCACCCGGACGGATGTCCTCTGGTAGCCACTGCCGAGCTTCCGCTTTAGAGAACCAGACGCGATCTTGATTCCATTTGGCCTCACAAGGTTGCTCCGGCCCACCCTCCTCGGGAAGATCGCGGGTAAACATGGTTAGAACAAGCCCGTCCGCTGGGTAGCTGTCTTCCCAGCGATGTTCCGGTAAGATTCGGGCGTCGTCAGTCAACAGTCTCTGATTTTTGGAGAGCTTTTTCCAGGCGAACAGACCCCGTTGCATAGTCGACAGCACGCGATCGGCGCTATTGGAGTTGACCGAAGCCAAAAATTTTCCGCTGGGAGCGCAGACATAGATCCCTTGACGTGTTGTCCCTGGGCTCCCTCCGTAGTGACCGTGTTCGGCCATCTCTTGGAAGAATACGCACTCGGCATCGGTTCCCCGTTGCAATCTCCAAACCTCGTCTGAGGCCGCCACAAATTCCCTGGCCAGCTCGATCACGCGTGGGTCGGACCATACGGACGCACGGCCCGTCACTCCATTGTTTCACGTACAGCCAAGTGGATGACCATTCATGGTCCAAAACAGCAACGGCTTGTCAGCCTGATTGGCGGTCAGGATGCCGTCCTTGAATGTCGTCAACCAGGGAATCTGTTGCCAATCCAGTTCTGAGTTTTGGGGAAGGATATGGTCGCGCCAGGCCAGGTAGTTCTGATCGCTGAGCTCGATGTCGGCCGCCAAAGATTTGGGTTCGGCCGGTTGGGCATAAGCCTGACGGAAGTCAACGACTCGCGAGATAGCAACGGCTAGGAATAGCAGAGCACTGACTCGAAGAGTTGAACCACGGACACGCATGGAGTTCGCCTTCCAGAATCGTTGGTCGGGTTTTCAGAACACTGTCTCACGACACTTTAAGATCTTATCAGAAGCTGCTTCGCGTGTTTCCCAATTCCGTGTTCGTTTTGCGGCTGCCATCGCTAAGAGCCTGGAAACTCCCTTCGGAAGTGGGTGGGGTGCCACCTGGGCAGATGGCGGGCTAGCGTCCTGCGCCAGTCGGGAGCCGCACATTTGGTCGCCAACTGTTGACATGGGTCGCCATGGACTATATATGTAGTTATATCAGTTCAGCATAGTTACTTATCGAGGTCCCCATGGCGAAATCGAACAATCCCCGAAAACCGTTGCCCGAATTGTCGAAGCTGGAGATCGACGTCATGGATGTGATTTGGGAGCTGGGCGATTGCTCGTCGGCCGAGGTGATCGAGAGCTTTGCCGCATCCAAGCGTCGGCTGGCGCCGACGACGATTCGCACCGTGTTGGCCAACTTGCGAAAGAAGGGCTATGTGAAGCCGATCCCGACGATCGAGCGGGGCTTCCGATTGCGATCGAACGTGAAGCGCGATGAGGTGGCGCGGAAGACGCTCAGGGGGCTGGTCAGTAGTTTGTTTGGTGGCTCGCCAGGCCAGGCGATCATCCATCTGCTGCAGGGGGAGGAAATCGATGAGCGCGAATTGGAACGGATTCGGGAAATGATCGAGGCGAAGAAGAGGGAATCCAAATGAATCTATCCGATGGGTACAACGTGGTCATCTCGGTTGTGCGCGAACACGTTCTGACCGAGCGACTGTTTCTCGCCAGTATCGAACTTGCCTTGCTGGCTGGGGTGGTGGGGCTGGTAACCAGGATGGGACGCCTCAAGATGCCTCGCTTGGCGGCACTGATGTGGGTCGTGGTTCTCGTTAAACCGCTAGTGTCGCTTTGCGTGGGAAGTCCCATTCCGGTTCTGCAGCTTGCCGGTGTTTCTACCGACGCGGTCGCTTTTGAGCAACCAGAGCCAGGCAAGGTGACCCATGGCGAGGATACACCCGGTTTAGGCCTCGCTACGAATTCTGTTTCCATCGCCAAACCAGCCGAAGCGCCGTGCCTCGAGCCGATGGAGCAGGGGGCGTATGCCGAGTCAGTGCTCGAGCCTACTGTCTCGTCACAGGCTGCCCTCGTTGAGGACTCCGGATGGAACGTCGCGACCTGGCTGATTCTCGGTTGGGCAGTCGGTGTCGGCGTGATGTTACTTACATCACTTACTCGCCAGATTCGGCTTTGGCGAATACTGAGCCTGTCAAAGCAACCGTCTGCGGAGTTGTCGGATCAGACGCAGCGGCTGGGCCGGGCTCTCGGCATGCGCCGTGTCCCGAAGTTGAGGATTACCAGCCAACTCGATTCGCCCGCGCTGGCCGGTGTGGTGCAGCCTGTGATTCTGATTCCCGAGTGGCTGACGGCTGGGCAGTGCTCGCCCAGTGCCGTCACATGGTCGCTACGACACGAACTGATGCACTGGAAGCTGGGAGATCCGATTGTGAACTGGATCAGTGGTTTCGTTCAAAGTCTGTTCTTCTTTCACCCGATCGCTTGGTGGTCCGCGCGGCAGTGGAGGTGCGCCATGGAGCTCGCGTGCGACCGCGCCTTGGTATCTTCAGCTGCCGAGGCGAGGAGCTACGCGGAGGGGCTCTACCATGTGCTTGCCGCGGTGAAGGATCGACGTCGCGTGGCCTTGGCGGGCAGCCTGTTCGCAACGCGGACGCAGATCGGCCAGCGAATCGAGGTGCTACTCAGCGGGCAGATGGATTCCCCACGGCAGTCGAGAGCCGTTGTTCTGGCTGTACTGATCGTTCTTTCCGCCGTCGGTTTGTCGGTTGGGGGCCAATTCGCGGATGAACCCGAGGTGGATGCCGTTGCCGAACAAGTAGTCCAAGAGAAACCGGCAGCCTCTTCTTCGGAGCAAATGACCATCGAGCGGACGCACGTCGTGATCGCCTATTCAGGCGCCGGCGAATCCTACGCCGCTGCGGTCGGGCGAACGGTCGAAGCCGCTCGAGCGATCGCGGTCGAGCAGTTTGGGTTCGACATGCCCGAGACCATTCACGTCACGTTGAAGGTTGATCCGGCAGCCCGTACTCGCCTATTCAATGATGGCGACAGCCACGTTTCATTGACCGTCCGATCCGAGCGAGACCTGCTGCCACCTTCTTCCAGTGGCATATTCCATATCTACGGTCTTTGCCATGAAGTTGGCCATTTGGCGATGTACCGGCCCATCCAGAACCGAAGCTGGATGACAACGGCTGCTGCTGAAGGTTGGGCTCATTACATCGGGTCACGCTTGGTGGACGCCGTTTATGAGCGAGAGGGGCGGGAGCTATGGCCTGATCCATATGACTACCTGGGCGACGGTACGCTTCGGCTTGGACAGCAGCTAGCGGCGAGTTCTCCAGGACCGATGACTCAGGGAGCCGGGCTTTGGAAGCTGTTTGCAGAGACGGTCGGAGACAAGGGCATCGCGCCGATCTTCGATACCTGGGGGCGAGCCCAACTGGACTCCATGAGTCCCGGGGAAGAGCTCGGTCGACTCCTGCTGCAGGCAAATGAGGATAAGCGCCTGAGCAGTTGGTGGAATCGCGCGGAAACGGTTTTTGTGATTGAGCGGTCGCCCAGTCAATTCGTTGCCGATACGATCGATTCAGACCAAGTTGCGTCCCAGTCGGATGAACTCGCGCTCGACGACGGCGAGCCGGCAGGTACGCAGAGCATCGCTGGTAGCGGTCATGCAGTGCGTTTTCGCGTAGCGAGCGACTCCCAATACTTGACTTCGGTTCGAATTCACGGCAGGCGATACGGTTCGCCGCGGCCTCCCAAGGAGGATTTCCATGTCTGGCTTTGTGACAAGGATTTTAATGAGATCGCCGACTTTCCATTTCCGTACTCGAAGTTCCCTCGCGGTCCGGCGGAATGGGTGTCGCTAGGCGTCAAGCCAACGCAAGTTCCTCGCGAGTTCATCGTTTGTGTCGGCTTTAACCCGACTGCGACCAAGGGGGTTTTCGTCAGCCGGGATGATCAGAGTAGTGGATCTTCGCTGACAGGAGTGCCCGGCCGGCCGGCGCGCGTCTACGATCAGGGGGATTGGCTGATTCGAGCGACCCTGGGGAGCGTCTCAGCCGTGCGAACATGGAAGGACTCCAGCGGACTGTTCTCGGTGCAAGCCGAGCTGCAGGAGGTAGTCGATGGCAAGGTCCGACTGAAGAAGAGCGATGGGACCGTCATTGCCGTGCCGATAGATAAACTGAGCGCCGAAGACAGGCGTTTCCTGGATTCGCGGGCTGGGAACTCCGCAGGTCCCGCCTCCTCCGCGCCACGGCTCAGCGGCAAGCCGGAGGAACTCAGCTCCGATGATGGCCGGCCAGCTGGACAGCGTAGTTTTCCCATGGGATTTGCCGTAGCCTTCACGGCCCCAAGCGATTCGTCTTATCTGACGTCCGTCCGCATCCATGGAGCTCGGTACGGTTCTCCTCGTGTTCCCAACCAGGATTTTCATGTTTCGCTATGCGATAAAGACTTTAACATGATCGCGGACTTCGCAATGCCCTACTCGAGGTTTCGGCGGGGTGAAGCTCGGTGGGTCTCGTTGCGCATCAAGCCAACCAAGGTTCCCAAGGAGTTCGTGATCTGCTTGGACTTCAAGCCTACCCGCACCAATGGCGTCTATCTCAGTCACGACGCCGATGGCAGAGGCCTGATGGGAACGCCAGGCAAGCGGTCGGGCAGCTTCTCCGGCGGAGATTGGTTGCTCCGTGCGAGTGTCGACCAACCCGCCGCCACCGACTGATGACGGCCGCCCAGGCCGTCGCTACCGCATCTGGTTCCGCCCTATTGTCGCCGGCCGCTCGCAGCGCGCCCACGGGTAGTGGGTGCGCATCGCTTCACAGCCGAGCGCTTCTGAGTCTCTGTGCACCCCGCTGGTGCGTCTCGGCAAGAGCTGGCCGAGCTGAGGGCAGATCAGCTGCGCTATGAGCTGTCTTGCATTGTCGCCGCCCGCTCCGCCGGTCGCCGCCCGCCTACGGGACGACTAGCGGGGCACCCAGAGAACCATGGGATTGTCCCGATCCTGGTCGGCCTGCCGGTGCGTCTCGTTTCAAGCTCTTGACAGTCGCTCTGAATTGTATCATAGTACTGAAACAATTGTACTTTATACGAGGTCGCTGTGCACATTGAGATTTCATTGCAGGATGGAGTTCCGATCTACCGTCAGATCGCCAATCAGGTGAAGTATCTCATCGCGTCGGGACAGCTTGACGCGGGAGAGGAGCTGCCGCCGATCAGAACGCTCGCACAGCAACTATTGGTGACGCCGAACACGGTGGTCAAAGCTTATGGCGAACTAGAGTCCGAGGGGGTCGTCTTCAAACGCAGAGGGGCTGGGACCTATGTGGCGGACATGCGATCTCCGCTGGCAAGAAACGAGCAGAGAAAGATACTCGCCCAGCGGGCTGATGCGTTACTGGCCGAAGCAAGCCAGTTGAACTTTACCTTTGACGAAGTGTTGGCGCTGCTTCACAAGCGGCAGGCAGCACTGAACAAGGCAATCTCAAAGGAGAACAGCAATGACGGACGATGTGGTTGAAGTCCACGAACTGTCGCGGCGGTTCGGAAAGACGCTGGCTCTCGACGGGGTGAGTCTGCAGGTGCAGCCCGGGTTGGTCTATGGGCTTGTGGGAGCCAATGGAGCGGGCAAGACGACGCTCATGAAGCACTTGCTGGGGCTGTTGAGGGCCAAGCAGGGCTCGGTGCGAGTCTTTGGGCTGGATCCGGTAGTCCATCCGGTCGAGGTGTTGCAGCGGATTGGCTATCTGTCGGAAGAACGCGACCTGCCGGAGTGGATGCGGATTCACGAGTTGATGCGATACACCAGGGCGTATCATCCTCAGTGGGATCCGGATTACGCGCGTGAATTGCTCGATACCTTCAGACTCGACGAGAGCAAGAAGGTCAAAGAGCTGTCCAAGGGGATGCGGGCCCAAGCCGGCCTGATCGCGGCGGTTGCCCATCGTCCAGAGCTTCTTCTACTGGACGAGCCGTCTACGGGCTTGGATGCGGTCGTGCGTCGGGACATCCTGAACGCCATCATCCGTACCGTGGCAGACGACGGACGCACGGCCATCTTCTCCTCTCATCTGTTGGATGAAGTCGAGTTGATGTCGGACTACGTGTTTATGATTGACGCCGGTAAACTCATCATTCAAGGTAGCCTGGACGACATCAAGCAGCAACACCAACTGCTCACGGTTCGGTTCTCTTCTGTCCGGGAGGAGCCACCGTCGATTGATGGGGTGCTCTCCGCCGAGCAGAGGGGAAACGTCTGGCGCCTGGTCTGCAATGGAGCGACCGAGCAGGTCCAGCAAGCGTTGCGGGAAATCGGCGGCCATGTGACCGATTCGAGAGGTGCTTCACTTCAGGAAATATTTGTCGCTCGTGTTGGTCGTGATCGTCTGGCCGTTTCAGAGGGGTAGTCTATGCAAACTCCGCTTCAAGCCATGATATGGGAACTCTGGCGGACCAGCCGGGGCGAGTTGCTGATCCGTATTGGCTGGCTGTGTATCTTCGTGTTGTTGGCTTGGTGCGTCCCTGTCGGCATGGGGGCCAACAGCCCGGCAGTGGACGTTATCAACGGTGTTCTCATCCTGATGCTGATGTTGGCGAGCATCGCCTCGCCAACATGGATGCTCCAGTTCGACCGCAATCAGGCAGGTTTCAGTTTTCGACTAGGCTTCGTTCGGCCGGTCTCGACAACCGTTCTCGTTGTCGTTCCCACGGTATATACGATGGTGACGGCCGCAATTTGTTTCTTGGTACCGGAGACGCTGCTGGGGCTGCTTCGAGGGACGTTCATGCCGATAGTTGGGCCGGCGGTCGTGATCGCGAGTATCGTCGCCTGTTTTACCGCTGCGACTTGGTCGCCAACGACCGTCATCGGGAAGATGGTCGGACTGGCGGGAGTGATAGGAGGAGCGGTGTGGCTAGTTGTCTATCATTCGCAGAGCATCGGTTCTGAGCCGCTGCTGATGGCCTTGGGGAAGTCATCCTTTTTTGACTTTGGCTGGCAGATTTATGTCGTGTTTTTTGCGGTGACCACGCTGGCCTTGGTCGCGACCGTGGTTGCCGTGGATCGCCAGCGTCACGGCGACCGATGGCGATTTGGTAGCTTTGTGGCAGCCCGGGTCGCCCGGCTTCGCGGGCGCCAGAGAACTCTAGCGAGTCCCACGACCAAACCATTTGCCAGTCGGTTTGCGGCTCAGTGCTGGTACGAGATGCGGCGTTATGGATCGAGGATGCTAGTGATGAGTGCTTTTTGTGCGTTGCTGGTCCTCGCATTGGTAAGCATCGTGCCGCTGATCCAACCGAGGTGGCAGGGGGGACCTATCGTCTGGCTGATGGCACTCGCCCTTTGCCCGTTTGTCTACCAAATCATTGGCGCCGATGGGGCGCTCGGGCTGAGGCAAAAGCAGGGCGCAACACGATTCCCGGCCTTTGACGCGACTCGCGCCATGTCCAACGACCGTCTGATTGCGTGTAAGCTACTCGTCATCGCCGCGTGTTCGTTGATCGGCTGGCTGGGGATGGGAATCGTCGCCGGACTCCATACGGTTGTGGCCGGAGACTGGCAAATGTGGGGAAAAATTGGTGAGACCGTTTCGCAGGCTGTAGGCGGCACATCGGTCACCTGGTGGATTGCCGGGATATCGAGTGCGGCTCTATTGTATATTAGCAGTACCGTGGGCCTTCTGGCACTAGGATTGTGGCTCCCGTCGCATCCAAGACTGTTCCAGGTTGTGAGTCTTGCTCTTTACCTCCAGATAGCTCTCATGATTTGGGACGCGAGGCATGATTGGTCCCTCCGCCCCCTATGGGTCGTGTACGGCTACACCATCGCGTTGACGATTGTTGTTGGCTGCGTGGTCGCCTTGAAGAAAGCGATCCTGTCAGGTTTTCTCGGCAAGCGACTGTTCGGCTGCGTGTTTTGTCTATGGGGGATCTACGCCATTTCAATCATAACCCTGTATCTCAGCGCCGCACCTGCCACACCCATTCCAACCGTGGTGGTTGTTTTGGCAGGCTCCTCGCTTCTGATTCCCCTAGCTGCAGTTGCCTTCGCGCCTCTTGCATTGGCTTCCTATAGACACGCCTAACGAACCAGCGAGTACGGTCGGCTGAGGCCAGTCCTTGGCTACAAGCACCATGAAAGGATCGAAATGTTGATAATCCACAAGCCGGTCGAGTTGCGTTGCCGACTCTTCATCGGCCTGGCGATCTGCTTTGGCGCGGCGCTCCAGTCGCCGGCCACATTCGGACAGCAACAAGCCGCAGATGATCTTGAAGCACGCCTTGCGAATCTGGAAAAGCGGATCGAAGAGGAACGGAAGAAGGAGCATATTCCCGGCGTGGCGATCGCCGTCGTCCAAGATGACCAGATCATTTTCGCCAAGGGATTCGGCCACAGCGACCTGGAGACAGAGCGGCCTGTCACACCAGAAACTTTGTTTGCGGTTGGGTCGACCACCAAGGCCATCACAGCCGCGCTGATCGGCATGCTGGTAGATGATTCAAAAATGAGCTGGGACGATGCCGTCGAAACCCACATTCCCGAGTTCCAACTGAAGATCGACACGGGAGAAGAGCAGATCACGGTGCGAGACCTGCTCTGTCACCGTACCGGCTTTACTCGAATGAGTGTCCTGTGGGCCGCTAGTCGGCTGACGCAACCGGAGGTCATCGAGCTTGCCGCAACCGCCCAGCCATACGCGGATTTTCGGGAGCGATTTCTCTACAACAACGTCATGTATATGATCGCCGGTCGAGCGGCAGGCATAGCCGCCAGCAGCGACTGGAAATCGCTTGTAACCGCTCGGATACTCGAACCGTTGCATATGACGGATACCACCCTTTCGATTATTGACGCGCAAAAAGACGAGCGGCTTGCCAAGGG
>JANQJJ010000405.1 GCA_028281725.1 Pirellulaceae bacterium
GTACCAAATCCATTCGTGCGGAACTGAGTTCTGTCGACAAGGAGAGTGTCATTTCGGAGTTGGTGGACTCGCTTTTGGAGGCAGGGGACATCAAGCCGGCTGACCGCGATGACATTATTAAGGCGATCATGAAACGGGAAGAGCTGGGCAGCACTGGAATCGGTCGCGGCATCGCGGTACCTCACACCAAGCACCCCAGTGTCGAGAAGCTGGTCGGAACGGTGGGCGTCAGTGGCGAAGGCGTTGCCTTCGATAGTCTCGACGGCGAGAAAGTCCAGCTGTTTTTCCTGCTGGTATCACCGCCGGATCGTCCGGGCGACCATTTGCGTGCGCTGGAAAATATTTCACGACAACTGCGCGATGAGACTTTTTGTCGATTCCTCAAGCAGAGCAAGAATCCGGATGATATCGTGCAGTTGCTCGAAGAGGCCGACAACAACCAATTCGTGTCCTAAATAAGTAACTCTTCAGGCGGAGCAAAAACTGCAGGTGAACTGCGGCGCTAGGGGAAGCGTAGGTGAGCAATGGCGACCGGCACTTGCCGGCCGAGTGCCAACCGATGATTGAGCTTTCCGGCGCAACGACGCACTATTCAACGTTTGAGAACTGAAACCGCTATGTCTGCAACTGTCGAAAAAGTTGTGACCGTCAGCAATCCCATGGGGATACACATGCGACCGGCAGATCTGCTGTCGCGTGCGGCTGGGCGTTTTCAATGTCAAATTGAGATTGAGAAAGACGGTCAATCCATTGACTGTAAGAGCATTATGAGCATTCTGACTCTAGGGGCTCGCAAGGGAACTCGACTCAATTTGAAAGCGTGTGGTGTCGACGCACAGCAAGCAGTGGATGTTCTGTCGGAACTTTTTAACCAAGGGTTCGATGAATCCGATTCGGAAGTAGCTTCTCCTGGAATGAGTTGACCGGCCTGAAAAGACCTGACGCACAGCGTTTGCGTCCTGATACGCGTTGATCAAAATCTTCGTGTCGAACAGGACTCGCAACTGCGGAACGCATGTCCGCTGAAACGCCACGGTCAGAAGCTACTTAATGACAATCCACCCATCCCACAAAAACGAATGCTCGTCACCATATCTCTTCTAGTCATGACTTCCCCGACGTTGCACAGGACGCTCGTCTCTAGTCAACGCAAGAAGCCCGGCCGAAATGATCGTGACCTGCCAACCTCACATCCATGCTCGAACTGCAAGGTATTGCGGTCTCGCCAGGAGTTGCCATCGGAAAGGTTTTGATCCTCGACCGTGAAGGTTACAGGATTACTCGCTCTCAGATAGATTCCTCAGACTGCCAGAACGAAACCCAACGCTTGCGTGCGGCAATTGCCGAAGCGTCTACCCGTCTGGACGAACACCGACAGCGCTCGACCGAGACCATTGGTGAGCAAGTTGGGGCCATTTTTTCGGCCCATCAGCAGCTACTGCTCGATCCCAGTCTGCAGCGTGATTGGCTGCAGCTGATTACCGACCGCTGCTACAGCGCGGAGTTTGCCGTCTCATCGGTTCTCAGTCGCTACGCCCAGGCATTCCGGCAGATGGGGTCGGAGACCATGCGTGAGCGGGCCAGTGATATTCGTGACGTCGAACGGACTCTACTGGAGGCTCTGGGCGGTGCGCCCATGCAGGTCACTGGGGGCGACGGCCAGTCGGTCCTACTCAGCCACGATTTGACTCCAAGCGAAACAGCCAAGCTGGACCGCGAAAAAATCATCGGATTTTGCACTGAAGTGGGCGGGCCGAGCGGCCATACAGCCATCGTCGCTCGCGGATTGGAACTGCCCGCGGTGGTCGGGGTGGGCATGTTTCTCCATCGTATTGAGAGCGACGCCGAAATCATCGTAGACGGTTTCCGTGGTCGTGTCATTCTTCAACCTGATCCGGCTACCGTCGAGCGTTATCAGCAGCGGATGCAGGCCCGCGTGAGCAGCGCTCGGAAGCTGACCAAGATTCGCGACTTGCCCGCCGTCACTCAGGATGGTACCCAAGTTCGCTTGATGGCCAACATCGAGTTTCCGATCGAGGTTGCCGCTTGCCTCGACCGTGGGGCCGAGGGGGTCGGTCTGTACCGCACCGAGTTTCTGTATCTGGGAGCGACCTCCGAGCCAACCGAAGAGGAACAGTACCAATCTTATCGCCAGGTGGTCCAAGCCATGCGGGGGAAACCGGTGGTGATGCGGACGCTGGATCTGGGCGCAGACAAAGTCGGAGCGATCTCGCTGATCGAACCGGAAAACAATCCCTTCCTTGGGTTGCGCAGTATTCGCCTGTCGTTGCGGCAGCCGAAGCTGTTTCGCACTCAGCTCAGGGCCATGCTGCGGGCCGCATCGGCAGGGGATCTGCGAATCATGTTCCCCATGATCACCACGCTGCACGAACTGCGAACCGCCAGAATGGTTTTGCGGCAGGTGACTGATGACTTGCGTGAAGAGGGGGTCGAGTTGCCGGACAAGATCCAGGTCGGCATGATGGTGGAGGTGCCGGCGGCGGTCTTGATGCTCGATCATTTCATTGACGAAGTCGACTTCATCAGCATTGGCACCAACGATCTCATTCAATACACCATGGCGGTGGACCGCGGCAACGAGCACGTGGCAGACCTGTACGCCGGACACGATCCAGCCGTACTGCGCCTGATCAAGCAGTCTGTGGACATCGCGATCCAAAACAACGTCGACGTCAGCGTCTGTGGGGAAATGGGCTCCACTCCGTCAACGGCATTGATGTTGGTAGGCATAGGTGTTCGGTCCTTGTCAGCCCCGCCTGCCTCCTTGCCCCGAGTCAAGCAGGCACTGCGTGCGGTCAACATCGAAGATTGCCAACAACTCGCGGAGCGGGTTTTTCAGTTCACTACGGCGAGAGAAGTCGACGCCTACCTCCAGTCGCGATTCGCGGAGTTGCTGCCCGAGATGGCGTTGGGAGTGTAATCCATGGAAAAGACACGCCTACGAATTCGCTTCACCAAATGCGGCGACCTGCGTTGGATCGGTCATCGCGATTTGGCTCGTCTCTGGGAACGACTGTTGCGCCGAGCCAATTTGCAGCTGGCATTCAGCCAAGGCTTCCATCCCAAGCCGCGGATCAATTTTCCCTCCGCTCTAGCGCTGGGCATTGAGGCAACCGATGAAATCGTCGAGCTGGAAGTCATTGGTGAGGTCAGTTTAGCGGAAGTCGAACAGTCCATCCGTCGCGAAATGCCCGCAGGCATGGAACTGCTGCACCTGGAGTCGCCTCACTATTCCCTTGGCAAAGCCCGAGTCGTCGGGGCGACGTACCAGGTCGAGTTGCCGCCGAAGAGGCACAGCCAAGTCGAGGCGAAGATTGCGGAATTGCTCAGTTGGGAAGTCCTGGAGATCTCACGCGATCAAAAGAGGCTTGCCTGCAACACAAGCGATCCGAACTTTGAGCTGAGGATCGAGGAGGGTCGGCTCATTTTTTCACTTCCGAGCCTTTCTGGCGGATCCATTCGACCTTCTGAATTACTCGAGCAGCTCGGGCTGGCGGAATGGCTGGCCGAAGGCGCCAATCTCCGGCGGACCGCCGTCCACTTGACCTCGCCGGATCCGGAACCGGTACCCACGACCAACACTCATCAACAAACATAAATCAACATGCGGATCAGGAATGCACACCGCTAACCAACCTACGAATAGGAATGCGAAATGCGAAAAGAAATGCTGATTAACGTATCGCAACCCGAGGAATGTCGGATTGCGATTCTCGAAGACGGCGTGCTCGAAGAGCTCTATACCGAGCGCGCCAGTCAGAACAACTACGCGGGTAACATTTACAAGGGCAGGATCGTCAATCTCGAACCCAGTATCCAGGCGGCGTTCGTCGACTTTGGCGTGGGCAGAAACGGCTTTCTGCACATCAGTGACGTCGAACCCCAATACTTCCGTCAGGCCGGTTACGATCCGGAAGAGATCATGGATGGCAACATTCCCGGGGCAGACATTGATGATGGAGACGACGACTCCGAAGGCGGCGGACCGCGGCGACGCGGCCGCAACATGCGCAGTACTCGCCCACGCTTTAAGCCTCCCATCCAGGAGATTTTCCGGCGCGGTGACGAAGTCCTGGTTCAGGTCATCAAGGAGGGAATCGGTTCCAAGGGACCCACCCTATCGACTTACATCAGCATCCCGGGGCGCTACTTGGTGCTCATGCCTGCCCTGGGACGGGTCGGGGTCAGCCGCAAGATCGAGGACGAAAAGCAACGGCGCACGCTGCGCCAAACGCTGCTGGAACTCAATCCTCCCAAGGGACTCGGCTTTATCGTCCGCACGGCCGGCCAGGAACGCACACGTCGAGAGCTCTCACGCGACATGGCCTATCTGTTAAGACTCTGGAAAGTTCTGGTCAAGCGGGTCAAGAACACGCCTTCGCCGTCGGATATCTACGAAGAGAGCGATATGATCATTCGCACGATTCGCGATATCTTCAGCGAAGACATCGACGCCATCCTGGTCGATGAAAAGGCATCGTACGAGCGAGCCAAGGAGTTTCTGCAGCTGGTAATGCCACGTTACGTAACGCGACTGCAATACTACGACGGGCGCGAACCTTTGTTCCACAAGTACCATTTGGAGAAAGAGATCGCGAAAATCCAGCAGCGAACCGTTCCCCTCAAGGGCGGCGGGTCGATCGTCATCGATCCGACCGAGGCCCTAGTGGCCATCGACGTTAATAGCGGCTCGTTCCGAACGGACGACTCGGCCGAAGAGACGGCGTTTCAGCTCAATATGTCCGCTTCCAAAGAGATCGCTCGGCAGCTGCGACTGCGAGATTTGGGCGGAGTGATCGTCAACGACTTCATCGATATGCGGCGTGAAGCCCACCGCCGCAAGGTAGAGCGCTCGTTGCGTGACGCCATGCGTCGGGATCGCGCCAGAACCAAGATCTTGAGAACCAGTCCATTTGGGCTGATCGAAATGACACGCCAGCGAATTCGGCCGAGTCTCAAACGCAGTGTCTATGAAGATTGTCCCTGCTGTCAGGGACGCGGCGTGGTAAAAACGGGCGAAAGTATGGCTATCGAAGTGGTACGAGTGCTGATGATGGCCTGCCAACTGCCTCGGGCAAAGCGGATTACGATCCGGGTCAATGACAAGGTGGCCGCTTACCTCAACAACCGGAAGCGTCGCGATGTGATGCAAATCGAAGAGGCCACTGGGGTTGCCGTTCAAATCCTCGGTAGCGAGACTTTGTTTCCAGAACACTTTGAATGCGACTGCCGGGACGCCGAAGGCAATCTACTCGCGCTCCCCTTCCTGGAAGACGTATAGCCGACACACCTAGAAGAAGGATAATGCCTCAGTGCGCGAAATACTCGTAACTGGAACCGCAGGATTTATAGGTTTTCACCTTGCCAAGGCTCTATTGGCCCAGGGAGAGCAGGTGGTTGGGGTCGACAACGTCAACGACTACTATGACGTCCAACTCAAACGGGACCGCTTGGCCCAACTGGACGGCAAAGAGCGGTATTCGATGGTCGAGTTGGATCTGGCAGATCGCGATTCGGTAAGACGGCTCTTTGCGGACCATCAGTTCGATCGCGTGGTCCACTTGGCGGCGCAAGCCGGGGTGCGCTATTCGCTGACCAATCCAGAGGCGTACATCGACAGCAACCTGGTTGCGTTCGGCAACTTACTTGAGGGTTGCCGTCACGGTCAGGTAGGCCATTTGCTCTATGCGAGTAGTAGCAGCGTCTACGGAGCCAACAAACAGCAGCCGTTTTCAATCCATCACAACGTGGATCATCCGGTCAGTCTGTATGCAGCGACGAAGAAGGCCAATGAGTTGATGGCGCACACCTACAGCCATCTCTACGGCTTGCCCACGACGGGCCTGCGCTTCTTTACCGTGTATGGTCCTTGGGGACGTCCCGACATGGCGCTGTATATCTTTACGAAGGCTATCTTCGAAGGGCGTCCCATCGACGTATTCAATCACGGCAAGATGCGCCGCGATTTCACCTATGTCGATGACATCGTCGAAGCCCTGGTAAGGCTGCTCGACGAGGTCGCAACCGGGGACGAGAGCTTTGATCCGCTCCATCCGGCCCCGGGAAGCAGCAATAGCCCGTACCGGGTTTACAATATCGGCAACAACCAGCCGGTCGAGCTCAACCACTTTATCGAGACGCTCGAAAAGAGCATTGGCCGTTCGGCCGAGAAGAACTACCTGCCGCTGCAACTCGGCGACGTGGTAGAAACCTACGCGGATGTGAGCGACCTGGAGAAAATCATCGGTTTCCGGCCTTCCACGGCGATTGAAGACGGCATCGAGAGATTCGTCCAGTGGTATCGAGCCTATCATCGGTCCCCGTAGGCCGGCGGACTGTGGCGGACGGGCAGCCCCGGGGCTCGCCTCCCGCAGGCGACCGAGGGGAACTTTTGCTATTCGCGTACTATTCTGAGGTAGTCAGCACTTCCCAACACCGTAATACTATAAGAGCACTGCGGGGGAGACCTGCTTGCAAGCGTCGTTGGAATGGCAATGCCGGCCCCGTCCTGTTGCCTAGTTCGCTCTCATTCGTTTCAGCCGTTTGGTTACGGTTCCTTCCGTGTCCACACTTTGCGACTGCGCCAGCTCTGAGTGTTCCGAGGCGGAAGCGGATGAAGATCCCCTTCCGTGTGTGGGATACTGCCGTTCGGGACACCGCATTCTACAATTCAGCACTCTGGAAACCGCTGGCGCGGGGCGCGGCAGATCTGGTGACCGCATCTCAGGGGCAACGACGCTTTCTATCGGCAGGCCGGACCAGCCGTCGCCACCTCACCCTCATTCAGTCGGCACTGCGAATTCTGTAGGGCCGTACTGTCGCCAGCAGTCCGTCCTCTTCAGAACGGCTCGGCAACGCTTGCTCACCTACCCCATCGTTCGTTTTTGAGTATGGAAGGATCCAACCGAAACCGGTGACCTCGAATGAACAGCTACAGCCTTGACTACATCGACGACCTATACGTCCAATATATTCGTGATCCGGCCAGCGTTTCTGCTGGTTGGCGAAAGTACTTCGAGGAATTCTCGCTGACCAGCAAATCCAGCTTGGAAGACCAGCCCTCCGGAAGTGAGCTGTTGGCCGAGCAGGGGCCGGTTGCGGTGGCTACGGCCGGAGAAGGCCCCACGCCTCAGGCGCGATTGATTCGCGACGAGGCTCTGTGGTTGGCGAAAATGCAGGATCGCGTGGACAATCTGGTACGCGAGTACCGTGTTCGCGGCCATCTGATGGCCAAGCTCGATCCACTCAAGCTGCCTCGATCCGTTACTCCTGAGCTTGATCCTGAGTCCTATGGGCTTAGCGAGGCGGATCTGCAACGGCCCTTTTCCTGCGAGAACCTTCAATTCGTCAACGGGCGGACGCTGGGCGACATCCTCACCAAGCTGCGGAACACCTACTGCCGCAGTATCGGTGCGCAGTTCATGCACATTGACAACCGCACGATTCGCGATTGGCTTCAGCGCCGCATGGAAAGCTGTGAGAATCGTCTCGAGCTATCGCGCGATGTGCAGGTTCGAATCTACACGCGGTTGGCGGATGCGGCCATCTTTGAAGAGTTCGTGCGCCGCAAGTTTGTCGGTGCCAAAACGTTCTCCCTCGAAGGCGCCGAGAGCCTGATTCCGCTGCTCGATTTAGCCCTGGAAAAGGCCGGGCAACATCATGTCGAAGGGGTCGTCCTGGCCATGGCCCACCGGGGACGGTTGAACGTCTTGGCCAATATCCTCGGTAAACGTGCGCAGAGTATCTTTTGGTCGTTCGACGACCCGCGTCCCGACATGCACCGAGGCGCCGGCGATGTGCGCTACCACCTGGGCTACAGCAGCGACTGGGCGACGGCCTCGGGCGGGAAAGTTCACATCTCTCTCTGCTTCAACCCGAGCCACCTCGAATACGTCAATACGGTGGCCCAAGGACGCTGTCGCGCCAAGCAAGATCGGGCAGACGACGATCGTCACTCGCAATTCATGACGATCCTGATTCACGGCGATGCCGCCTTTGCCGGGGAAGGCATCGTGCAAGAAACACTCAATATGAGCGAGCTGGCAGGATACACCACCGGCGGCACGCTCCACGTCATTCTCAATAATCAGATCGGATTCACCACGGAATCCGGCGAAGCCCGGTCGTGTACGTACGCCACCGACGTCGCCAAAATGCTGCAGATTCCGATCTTCCACGTCAATGGCGAAGATCCTGAAGCGGTGGCGCAAGTCGTTAACTTGGCCATGGATTTTCGGCGAGAGTTCCGGCGCGACGTGGTCGTCGACATGTATGCCTACCGGCGCTGGGGGCACAATGAAGGTGACGAACCGCGTTTCACCCAGCCGTTGATGTACCAGACGATCGATGAACGCAGGAGTGTCAGAGAGAGCTACCTCAAGCGGCTGCTGAAAATGGGTGAGATCACCCGCCAGGAAGCGGATGCCATCGCCGAGATTCGGCAGGGCAAGCTGGAACGCGAATTCGAGCTTGCTCAGCAAGAGGAATACGTGTCCGACATGCAAACGATGGGCGGCTATTGGCAAGGCTACTACGGCGGTGCCGAGCCGGACGACGACAACCCGGAAACGGCCTTGCAGGAAGAGTCGGCCAAGAAGTTGCTGGGCGGGCTGGCTCACGTTCCGACGGAATTCACCCTCCATCGCAAGCTGAAGCGATTCATGGGGCTGCGGCAGGAAATGGCCGATGGCCGGCGGAGTGTCGACTGGGCTAGCGGTGAAGCCTTGGCCATGGGCAGCCTGCTCGCCGAAGGACATCCCGTTCGTCTGAGTGGTCAAGATTGCGAGCGCGGCACGTTCAGCCAACGTCATGCCGTGCTTCACGATTCCTCCACGGGGGCGACATACACTCCGCTGGAGCACATGGCCTCGGACCAGGCGCGTCTGGACGTCATCAATAGTCCGCTTTGCGAAGCCGGTGTGCTTGGATTCGAGTACGGGTACTCGCTCGACTGCCCTGAGGGGCTCGTGATCTGGGAGGCTCAGTTCGGCGATTTTTGGAACGTGGCCCAGGTCATCATTGATCAGTTCATCACCAGCGCCGAGGACAAATGGGAGCGTTTAAGCCATTTGACCCTCTTGTTGCCTCACGGGTTCGAAGGCGCCGGCCCTGAGCACTGCAGCGCACGCCTGGAGAGATTCCTGCTGTTGACGGCCGAAGACAACATCCAGGTGACCCAGCCATCGACGCCGGCCCAATACTTTCACCTGCTGCGGCGCCAAGCCATGCGGCGTTGGAGCAAACCGCTGGTTGTCCTCACTCCTAAGAGCCTTCTGAGGCATCCCGCCGTTGTCTCCCCGCTGGCGGATTTCACCAGCGATCATTTCCGTAAGATCCTGCCCGATCAGAGAGCGTCGCAGCAACGCACCGATCGCATCTTGCTTTGTAGCGGCAAGATCTACTACGAACTGGCCGAAAAACGTGAGCAGCTCGAGGCAGACAATGTCGCCATTATTCGCATCGAGCAGTATTATCCGCTTAAAAACCAGTGTTTGCTTGATGCTTTGAAGCCCTATCGGCCGGGAACCGATTTGGTCTGGGTGCAGGAAGAGCCTACGAACATGGGGGCTTGGCAATTCATGAAGGTCCGTTTTGGCGACAGTCTGATTGAAAACAAATTTAAACTTAGGAGAATATCCCGAGTGGAATCGGCCAGTCCGTCCACAGGTTCCGCGAGCGCCCACAAACTCGAACAAGGCGAGCTGCTCGACGAAGCTTTCGCCCGGTTGTAACCGGTGTTCGGAGTGCGCCGGGATGTGGTGTCCCCTATCAGGCTGCCAGAAAAAAGTGTCTGACCCTCTCTGACCGTTCGTTTTTCCAATGGTTCAGCGCGGTCTCCCAAGGGTCAGACGCCATTTTCTGGCAGCCTGCTATGGCTCAGCTGGTCGCCAAGCCGTAGACTTCATGCTTTGAGGTTATGACGAAGGTTGACTTGGTTATCATTGCCACACGAAGAACGTAAGCGACGCGGGCGGAAATCACCCATGTACGTTGTGCCCGCCTCGGGCTGGAGATGCGATTAGATGTTGGAAGTCAAAGTTCCATCGGTTGGCGAATCCATTCAGGAAGTCCAGATTGGACAGTGGTTGAAAGGGGAAGGGGACTGGGTCGCCCGCGATGACAACATCGTTGACCTCGAGACGGAAAAGGCCTCGGTCCAGGTTCCCGCCCCGGAATCCGGCTACGTGAGGAATATACGCATCCAAGCCGAAGAGTTTGCTGCGGTGGGCGACGTCATCTGCGAATTGGAACCGGCCGACGCGCCGAAGGAATCGACCCCGCAGAGCGGAAACGGCGATTCAACCACAGCCGTTTCCAAAACGCCAGCCGAAGACTCGGTGCGCGTCATGCCCGCGGCCCAACGGTTGATGGAAGAACGGGGCCTATCTTCCGATCAAGTCACCGGCAGCGGTCCAGGGGGCCGAATTCTCAAGGAAGATATCCTGGCTGCCACCAGCAAGCCCACCACGGCAGCTTCGAAGCCCAAGACAACGCCGGTCCTGCAATCGGCGGAGCTGAGTGTTGGTGATGATGGTGGTGCGGGCAGCCGCGTGGAGGAAGTCAAGCCCCTGAGCATGATTCGCCGCACGATCGCGGCTCGGCTGGTCGAAGCGCAGCAAACAGCCGCCCTGCTGACGACCTTCAACGAAGTCAATATGCAGCCGATCATGCAGCTCCGCAAGAAGTACCGCGATGCATTCCAACAGCGGCATGGTGTGAAGCTCGGCTTCATGTCCTTCTTTGCCAAGGCCAGCGTGGAGGCACTGCGGCGGTTCCCAACGGTCAACGCGGAGATTCGTGGCAACAATATTATTTACCGCCACTACAACGATATCGGTATCGCAATTGGCGGAGGTAAAGGGCTGGTGGTCCCGGTGCTGCGGAATGTCGAAAGCATGACGTTTGCCCAAGTCGAAAGGACGATTGGGGACTATGCGGCCAAGGCGATGGACAACCGACTGATGCCGGAAGATCTCCAAGGAGGTACCTTTACCATCAGCAATGGTGGCGTCTACGGTTCGATGCTGAGTACTCCGATTGTGAATCCTCCGCAAAGTGCCATTCTGGGACTGCATGCGATCCAGGAGCGGCCGATGGCAGTCGACGGTCAAGTCGTGGTGTTGCCGATGATGTATATCGCCCTGACCTACGATCACCGAGTGATTGACGGCCGGGAGGCGGTCAGCTTCCTGAAGACCATCAAAGAAGTCTGCGAAGATCCGGCTCGGCTGTTCCTGGAAGTCTAACCACGAATTCTGACAAGTCGTCTGAGTATGGTCGATGACCCCCGAGATCCTGAGAATCCGCAGGTCGTTTGGCATGCCCACTCAGTCGACCGGTCCGGACGCGAGCAGCTTATGGGGCACCGTGGCTGCGTCGTCTGGTTCACCGGCCTGAGTGGCTCCGGCAAGAGTACGGTTGCCAACGCGGTCGACATCCTGCTGCATCAGCGCGGCGTCCATAGTTTTCTCCTGGATGGGGACAACATCCGCCACGGCCTATGTGCAGGTCCCAATCTACTCGAGCCCGAACATGGTACTGATTATGCCCAGCGCTTCGGTCTCGGCTTTGGCCAACTCGATCGCGAAGAGAACATTCGTCGGATCGGATGCGTAGCCCAGTTGCTCGTCTCCTCAGGCCTCATCGCACTGACCGCATTTGTCAGCCCCTATCGCCGCGATCGCCAGCGGGTTCGTGAGTGGGTGGAGAGGCACGGAAACGCGGGCGATTTCGTCGAAGTCTTCGTCGATACGCCCTTGGACGTTTGCGAGTCTCGCGATCCCAAAGGTCTGTACAAGCTGGCGCGCGAAGGAAAAATTGCCAACTTCACCGGTATCAGCGATCCCTACGAGTCGCCCCAGTCACCGGAGCTGCATCTGGACGCCGCGCGCCGGGCTCCTGAGGAACTGGCCAGCCAAGTTGTCGACGAACTGATTCGCCGTCAAATCATTGGCCGCTAACAACGCGTGGGGGGAGGTGAGGGTGTAGATCTGCCAACCTCCGATTAGCCAGGTAACGGACGGCGCTGCGGACCGCCGAGGGTGATAGAATAAGTCGCGGTTTTTCCTCGTTGTCTGACTACCGATTCACGGAATCTCTCGCATGCGCTTGCCGATACAAATTTCGGGTATCCTCCTGACGTTGACCATTTTCTACCTGCCTGTCGATTCCTCCGTGCAGGCTGCACGCCCGAATGTGTTGATCGCGATTTCAGATGATCAATCCTACCCGCACGCGTCGGCCTACGGTGATCCGGTAGTCCAAACTCCTGCATTTGATCGAGTGGCCCGCGAGGGGTTGCTATTCCGCAATGCCTTCTCGCCGGCTCCGGGCTGCAGTCCGATGCGAGCCGCTTTGCTGACTGGTCAGTACATCTGGCAACTTAGGGAGGCCGGTACGCATGCGAGTTCCTTTCCGCGCGACTTGGCCTGTTTTCCAGGGAAGTTAGCCGAGGCGGGATATGCGGTCGGATACACCGGTAAACCTTGGGGGCCTGGCAACTACCGCATCTCGGGTTGGGAAGAAAACCCCGCAGGACGAGCGTATAACAGTTTAAAGAGCGAAACACCTGAGGGTATTTCCAGCACGGACTATGCCGCCAACTTTCAGCAATTCCTCGATAGCCATGACGATTCTGCACCGTTCTGTTTTTGGTACGGCGGCCACGAACCCCATCGTCGCTTTGGGAAAGGCCTGGGACGCGAATCGGGTATGGATCCGGCTGCGGTCCGTGTGCCATGCTTCCTACCGGATACCGAAGCGGTACGGGAAGACTTGCTCGACTACTTCTATGAGATTCAGTGGTTTGATCGACACCTGGGACGGATGTTGGAGACCCTTAGTCAGAAAGGCATGCTGGATAACACGATGGTTATCGTCACCAGCGACAATGGCATGTCCTTCCCGCGTGCTAAAGCCAACCTCTATGAGTATGGCATCCATATGCCGCTTGCCATCAGTTGGCCCGAGCGGGTTTCCGGCAGACGAGTCGTCGACGAACTGGTCAATCTGATTGACGTGACCGCCACAATCTACCAAGCCTGCGAGGTCCCACCGCCGGCCGACCAGCCACTCTCCGGCAAGAGCCTCATGCCGATCTTGCTAGGTCAACCAGACACCCAGCGCGAGGCGGTCTTCAGCGGGCGTGAACGCCACTCGTCATCGCGATTCAATTCGCTTGGCTATCCATGCCGCTGCGTTCGCACCGAGCAGTACCTTTACATTCGCAACTATGCGCCGGAGCGTTGGCCCGCCGGTACACCGCGCAAGTACGCCAATGTCACGTATGATGCGAGCGGTTCGGTCACCAAGTTCCAGCTCGATCGCCAACATGGCGGCTATCACGACATCGACGCCTGCCCGACCTTGGACTGGATGATTCGGCATCGCGACGAAAACGACACCAAACGCCTTTGGGATCTGGCCGTATCCCTGCGGCCAGCCGAAGAACTATACGCCGTTGGAGTCGACCCCGGCTGTCTAGAAAATTTGGTGGATCAACCGAGTCATCAGACGGAGTTGGAACGGCATCGTCAGTTGTTGAGTGCAGAACTCAGGCGAACCGAAGATCTTCGCCAAACCAACTTTGCCGCATCGCACGTTTGGGAAACGTATCCTCGTTACAGCAGCCTTCGTTGGTTTCCCACTCCCACTTGGGCCAAGGAGGAGCCTGCCAAAGTGCCTCCGCAGCCTTGGCTCGAAGCGCGCCGTCCGCGTTGAGGTAGCAATCGAGCTTATGAAGTGTGATGCATGGGCTAGCTTGGCAAGAGCAGACATGAAGCTTGCAGCGCTATGAAGTTCGAGGTGCGGTGGGGACCGTCAAAAAAAAGGGGCTCAACCCCTAGGCGCCAAGTAGGAGATCGAGTCTATTTACTTCGCGGGATGGAGCAGCCCGGTAGCTCGCGAGGCTCATAACCTCGAGGTCGTCGGTTCGAATCCGGCTCCCGCAACTTCTGGTGAATCTGCCCGGCCACAGCGTCCCATACGTTGGTTTGCACTCGCCTGAGAAATCGCTTCTATTGGCAAACGTTGCACCTTCGTACGCAAGCTGTAGCGGCTGATGC
>JANQJJ010000418.1 GCA_028281725.1 Pirellulaceae bacterium
TTTGTCCCTTGAGTACGTCGGTAGGCTCCTTGATGGGCAGCACCAAACATTGATTGGGCCAAGTGATGGCACTCTGGTTCTGAACATCGATCGAAAGGACGTTCTGAGTAATGAATCGGAGCGCGTTGAAGGAGCCTGATTGGTGGATAGGAAACTCTTGGCTGTGATCGAACTGCAGCGGGTAGTCTTCTTCGTAGGAAATCGAAGAGTACGGGACCAGGGGCCCTAGCTCCGTCGTCCGTTCGTCGTGCAACCGCGGGGCTTGAAACAGGGGGACGGGAGCCCAGTAGCCGGCAAACTCAAAAGATTGTTGCACCGGCTGGGCCATCAGTATCGAGGCCTCCGGAATAAACACAGGCAATTTGGCTGCGGCGCCAAACGTCTCTCGATAGTTACGCTTGAAACTGTCGATGACGTGCAACTGTTTTTCTCGAAGCATGGCAACGTGCAGCATTTCGCAGATGACCACGTCGACGGGTTGCTTCGGGCAGAAGGTAGCGGCGTCTTCGTTGAAAACTTCGACTTGCCGGTGCAAATCATTGAGCTTCAAGAATTTGGTTGCAGAGCGGGCCAGTGCCGGGTTGCGCTCAACACAAGTCACACGGGCGCCTTGCCTGGCGGCAAACGAAGACAGGATTCCGGTGCCACCCCCCAATTCGAGGACGTGCATTCCGGGTTGAACGAGTTGTTCAATGGCCGCGCGAAATGCACCCACGCGATCTTCGTCTTGCAGCATCACGTAGTGGTAGTGCAGCGGGATGAACTGCCCGAGTTGGTACTCTTCGGGTACTGACTCAGCCTGTCCTTCAACATGCATTATGGATGCCTCCTGAGAGACCAGAGACTGTGAGAACGGCCGGAGATCCGGCAATCAGCAGAGCCTAGGGTTTCGGTGCCCGCCGGGGCAAGACTGAAATTGAATTTGGGGCCGAAGATTTGGTGCGACCAGCCATTTTGCCGGGGAATTGGGACTATATTTACTGCAGCTGCCGGTCGCAGTCGACTTGGCAGCCGTTTCTCAGAGCAACCCCCCAAGATTTGAGGATGGCGATGAAACATTCCCAGTTGGTCAAAGCCGCTCTCTGGCTCAGTGTGCTGGCCGCGGGGGCATCTTGGTGCCCAGCCCAACCACCGAGCGTTCAGCCATCCAGTATTCAGCCATCCAGCCAGCCACCCGGAGAGGCAGTCCCCAACAAGATGCCGACGGTTGCCGAGCAAAGTGGCTATGGAGCCACCGCCACGGGCGCCGAGGTCGAGGTCTTTATGCGCCGTCTTGCCAGTCACTGGGCAGGTGCGGAGTTGACCACGATTGGACGAACCATCGAAGGACGTCCCTTGTGGGCGTTGGTGGTTGAACCGAAGGTGGAGACTCAGATCAGGCCTCTGACCGTCCTGATGCTTGGCGGCATTCATTCCGGGGAATGTGACGGCAAAGAGGCTTTGCTGGCGCTGGCTCGCGACATGGCCACTGGCAAGCAGCAGGCGTGGTGGCAGAATCTGCGGCTGATTTTCGTTCCGAACTTCAATGCCGATGGAAACGAGCGGCGTGGAAAACTGCACCGGCCGGGTCAGGCAGGCCCCGAGGAAGGAATGGGGCTTCGCGAGAATGCACAAGGTCTCGATCTCAATCGGGACTTTGTCAAGCTTGAGTCGCCTGAGGTCAGAGGCTTGGTGGCGGCGCTGAGTGAATACGACGTGGACGTCTTGATTGATACGCATACCACCAACGGTTCGTTGCATCGGTACGAACTGACCTACGACATTCCGCATAACCCGGCGACACCTCCGGGAGTTGATGACTGGCTTCGCCGCCGGTTGGTGCCGAAGATTACAGAGCGGATGGCGGGCAGCGGCTTCTCGACTTTCTACTACGGAAATTTTGACCCCGAGCATCGACGATGGGATACCTACGGACATGAACCGCGATATAGCACGGAGTATATGGGGCTGCGCGGTAAGATCGGCATCTTGGCGGAGTCCTATTCGTATGCCAGTTACGAGACGCGTGTCAACGTGTCCTACGCGTTTGTCTTGGAAGTCTTGAGAGCAATCGCGGAAGATGCCGACGGCGTTCGTCAGATCATCGACGATGCGGCGCGGTCGGTTGGACCAGAGCAGCGGGTACCGGTCCAGGCCGCCCTTGCCAAGACAGCCGACGGAGTGGTCGTGAAGGGGTATCAGCGCGGCGACGGTTCGCCACCCAAGCCGCCCTACGGTCCCGAATCCGCTACAGAGCTTCAGCAGAAAGACTATACGGTCCAGCTGTGGAATCGCGCCGAAGGAAGCAAGTATGTTCAACTGCCGAGCGCCTATGTTGTGGCTCCCCAATACGCTTGGGCGGTCAGCCGTCTGGTGCGGCATGGTGTGCAGGTGAAGCGTCTGAACGCGAACCTGGCGGTTTCCGCCGAGAAACTTGCGGTCACGAAACTCCGGCGAGAGCGAGTGTTTCAAGGCCATGCGATGCTCGAGATCCAAGCCGAAGCGACCCGGCAGGAGACAGAATTGGCTGCGGGATGTTACGTGATCGAAACCGAACAGCCACTGGGAGTCCTGGCCGGTTACCTGCTGGAGCCGGAGCCGGATGATAGTCTGGCCAAATGGAACTTCCTGGATCCTGACATCGCTGAGGGAGAGGACTATCCGATCCTTCGCGTCTTGGAAACCCTGCCGCCCGAGTTGCTCTCGCCTGTCCAAAGCGTCGAGCCGACGGAGCAGATTACGCTGGAGCGATTGATGCGTCCGGGGCGGACAGCGAACTATGGTGGCGGGTCTTTCCGTGGTGCCACTTGGCTGAAAGACAGCTCCGAGTACGTCATTCGCCAAGGGGATCGCTACGTTGCCGTGGAGGCTGCGTCCGGTTCCGTTCGACCGCTCGACGAACTGAAGCAGTTGTCTCGGCGGTTGGCAGCCCTCGACGCCTTCACGGACTCTCAAGCCAAGGCGGCGGCCCAGATCCGCGCGTTTTCCGACAACTGGTCTCACGCTCTGGTCTCCCATCGCCGGGACATATACTTCTTTGACGCCCAGGCCGACGTCGTGCGTCAGCTCACGCATTCACCCCGAGAAGACGAGCGATTCGCCGAGCTGAGTCCAGCCGGCAGTCATGTCGCTTTCGTTCGTGACAACAATTTGTGGGTGGTGGATTGCGAGTCGACAGAGCTGAAACAGTTGACTCGGGACGGCTCCGGGGAATTGCTCAACGGCATTCTGGATTGGGTCTATCAGGAAGAGCTCTACGGACGAGGAAACTTCAAGGCGTTTTGGTGGAGTCCGGACGGTAGGCATTTGGCGTTCTTACAACTCGATCAAACACCCGTTGCTCATTACCAAGTATCGGACAGCATCAGTTTTCTCCAGAACTTGGAGGATACCAGGTATCCTAAGGCCGGCGAACCGCTGCCGACCGTGCAGGTTTGGGTGGCCGACATCGACTCGGGTGGTCTGCGCAGGGTCGACCTGTCCGCCTTTGCCGAAGACGACCGGCTGGTGGCTTGCGTTTCATGGTCACCTTCCGGCGAACTTTGGCTGCAAGTATTCAATCGCGTGCAGAATCGGCAGGATCTGGTCCGTGTCGATCCAGCCAGCGGTCAGGCGTCGACTCTGATCAGCGAAGCGAGTCCGGGATGGATCGAAGTCCGTGGGACGCCCAGATTTTTATCCAGTGGTGATTTCCTCTGGTTAAGCGATTTACCCGAGGGACGGACGCACCTGTTCCTCGTCTCGGCGGAATCCGGTCAACGTTCTCAGCTGACGAGCGGTGCCTGGGATGTTGACTCGCTGCTTTCGCTCTCGGCTGACCAGTCGATGGCCTTTGTTACCGGCAATATTTCAGATGCGACTGAGAAGCAGTTGGTAGCGGTTGACATCGCGTCGGGCGCCGTGCGCCAGATTACCGCGGCTCCAGGTACGCACCGCGTTAGCCTGAGCGCGTCAGGTGAGTACTTTATCGACGTGTTTAGCAGCACTGACTCCCCACCGCACGCTTCAGTGCACTCGATCGATGGGCAGATGATCCGTGTGCTGCATGCGCCTACTTCGGATCGGCATGAATTCCTCGATATTCGCTCTCCCAGGCTGCTGACCATCGAGGCTCGCGATGGCGTCCGGCTGCAGGCATCGGTGATGCTGCCACCCGATATCGACCCGGAAAACCCGGACCGGCAGTTGCCGGTTTTGTTCTACGTCTACGGTGGCCCACAAGCGCCAACGGTGCGCAATTCGTGGGGGAGTAGAAACTACTGGTGGCATCAGATGCTTTGCCAGGAGGGATTCGCGGTCGTGTTGTGCGACAATCGATCGGCACTTGGGCGTGGCGTTAAGGATACCTGGACCATCCGGGGCGACATGGGCCGGGTAGAACTTCAAGATTTGGAAGATGCAGTGCACTGGGTCAGCGAGCAACCCTGGGCCGACGCCGAAAGAATTGGATTGTGGGGCTGGAGTTACGGCGGGTACTTTACCTCGTATGCGTTGACGCACAGCAAGCTGTTCAAGGCAGGCATCGCCGGGGCCCCAGTGACCGACTGGCACAACTACGACGCGATCTACACGGAACGTTACATGGATTTGCCACAGAACAACCAGGCCGGTTACAAGACGAGTTCTTCTGTGGAGTCGGCCGCAAATTTGCACGGTCGCTTACTTATCATCCATGGCGAACGCGACGACAACGTGCACATCAGCAATTCGCTCCAGCTCGCATATGCCCTTCAGAAGGCCGGCCGGCAGTTCGATTTGATGATCTATCCCAAGAACCGCCACGGGATCGTCGATCCAAATCAGCGATACCACATGCAACAGATGATGACCGACTTCTTAAGGGAGCATCTGAAACGACCTTAGGAAAGCTTCGACGGGGCTCTCTACAACTTCTCTCTTACGCCATCAGGCATCGCCGGACACCGAGCGTGCCCGATTACCGACTGGATGGCAGCATTTTTTACCCCGCGTTATGATGGTAAGTCTATTGGAGCATCAAGAGGAGTTGATACGGCAGCCTTCACGCGACCCGATGGGGCCTGAGAGAGAACCGCATGAGCGACAAGAAACAGGCGAGGCCCCAACAGGGAGAAACCCTACGTCCTGATCAGCTAGATTCCACCTCCGATTCAGCCAGCACATCCGATCCTAACCTGGAAACGACTGACGCACTCTACCAACCCTCAGCGGCTCGGCAGAGACAAGCCGCCAGCGCATTGCCGGCACAGATTCCAGGCTTTCAGGTCCTGGAAGAACTCGGTCGAGGTGCTTTCGGCGTTGTCTATCGCGCGATCGATACGCAATTAGATCGTCAGGTGGCGATCAAATTGCCCCTGCTTCACGATGCCCAACTTCGCGATCGATACATTGCCGAGGCGCGTAACGCCGCCAAGGTCGAGAGCGGTGGTATCGTTCCTGTGTTTCAGGTGGGAACAACCGACGAGGGTCAGCCGTTTGTTGTTCAGAAGCTGATTCAGGGGGAAACGCTCGAAGCCATTCTCAAGCGGGAGGGCTCACTGCCGGCTGGTCAAACTGCAGAACTCGTACTCAAAATTTCCCAAGCGATCGCCGGGGCACACTCTGCCGGGTTGGTGCACCGCGATTTGAAACCCGCGAACATCCTCGTTGACCAAGACGGTGTTCCCTGGGTGGCGGATTTTGGCTTGGCGGTGTTTGAGGAAGAGCAACGCAATCGACGTGGTGAGCTGGCCGGGACACCGATCTATATGTCGCCGGAGCAGCTGCA
>JANQJJ010000462.1 GCA_028281725.1 Pirellulaceae bacterium
CACCGTCCCCCGGAAGCACACCGGTGGGAATCATCAGATCGTCAGCAAAAACCGTACGCTTATCCGCTACGCCATCGCCGCTAGTATCTTCCAGGACAATGAGCTCGTCTGAGGGTGTGGCACCGGGTCGAAGCTGAGGATAGTTCTTGCTCGATGCGACCCACAAACGGCCCTGCGCGTCCCAATTCATATGAATCGGCTTGGCCAACTGAGGATCGGCGGCAAACAGATTGACTTCGAATCCCTCGGCGATGTGCATGGCAGCCAACTCAGCCACCGGATCGGGGGTTGGAATCTCTGTCAGATCACGCTGCGCGAGGGCGGATTCCATGCCGAGCACGCTGGTCAGGGAAGCCAGAAAGCTGAGGCATAGCCGGCGGGATGAATAGCCGCCAAGTGATCGAGACCGACTAAGCAACGGCAGCTCCTTTTGATTTGACGTTTTTTGGGCAGATTTCCAGATGTTTCGGGCGGGTCAGCCCACGATTTTAGTCAACTCGCAAAGGCTCCATCTACTGCCGGTAGTCTAAAATGGCTAGGATTCAATCAATAATGAATGCTCCCACGAATACTTCCTCCCTGATCCACCGGTTCAACAGCACCAGGGCGCTGCCAAACCGATTGGCAATCGAGACGCTCGGTTGCCGCCCCGAAAACCCGTGTCGTAACCACTAGGCATCGGGGCCGACTTTCCTGTCCTACTGATCATGAGAAACCCTATGACATTCCGAATCTCTTCGACGTGCCCCACGCACCTTCTGTTTGGGCTAGCAGCCATGGTCGCAGTCCTAACGATCGCCACCGACCCGCTCGTAGCGGAGGAAAACGCCGTTGCGGCTCGCCGCTGGTCCCAGTTTCGCGGGGATGAGAATGGCTTGGCACTCGGCGCACGCCTGCCGACCCACTGGAGCGAAGACCAAAACATTCAGTGGAAGACTCCGATTCACGATCGCGGCTGGTCTTCTCCCGTCGTGGCGGACGGTGAAGTCTGGTTGACCACAGCTACCGAAGACGGTTTGAAAATGTATATCGTCTGTGTTGATCTCGCCTCAGGAGAGATCAAGCACGACAAGCTGCTGCTGGAAAACTCCGAAGTGCAGCCGGACTATCATGTGACCAACAGCTATGCCTCTCCGACTCCAGTCTTGGATAAAGGGCATGTGTTCGTGCATTTTGGCGCTTACGGAACGGCTTGTGTCGACCGGAAGAGTTGCGACGTCCTCTGGCAGCGCCGGGATCTCCCGTGCAACCATTTTCGTGGCGCGGGGAGCTCGCCTATCCTCTACCGCAACCTGTTGATTTTTCACATGGATGGTTTCGACCATCAGTACGCGATCGCGCTCGATAGAACCACAGGAGAGACGGTCTGGAAGAGGCCGCGAAACATTGACTATGGCACGGACAATGGCGACTTCTATAAAGCCTTTTCGACGCCGCTGGTTATCGACGTCCATGGAAGGGATCAGCTGATCAGTCCGGCCAGTAAGGCATGCCTGGCGCTTGAACCGCTGACCGGCAAGGAGATCTGGCGCGTGCGATATGACGAGCATTCCACGACCGCGCGTCCTGTTTTTGATGGAACGCGACTGTTCCTGAGTACCGGTTTTGGCAAGGCCAAGATGGTGTGTGTTCGGGTTGATGGTCAGGGGGATGTCACGGACACCCACGTCGACTGGATTCAGCATCGTGGGATTGGCTCAAAACCGAGCCCGCTGCTGGTTGCCGGTCGCCTGTTTGATGTCACGGACGATGGAATCTTTTCTAGGATCGATACCGACACCGGAGAGATCGTCTGGAAAAAGCGACTCGGTGGAAAGTTCAGCGCGTCTCCGATCGCGACCAACGACCACGTTTATCTATTCGATCACGATGGCAAAGGATACGTGTTCTCAGTCAGCGACGAACCGGCGCAGGTAGCGGAGAACACGCTACCGGACGGCTGCAATTCTTCTCCCGCGGTTGTCGGCGACGCGCTCCTGGTCCGAACCACCACTCATCTCTACAAGATCTCCCATCACTCAAACTGAACGGTCTCCGCTGGGCCATTCGGCGACCATTTTTGCCCGGCCGGACTAGTCCACGCCCGTGGTACTGGTCAGCCGCGACTCGGGAAGGCTGGGGCCGGCTTGCCGCAGCGCCTCGAGCAACTGGGACTCGGTAATCGTATCTCGCAAGACAATGGGCTCGGCCTGCGGATCGGCCGGATAGATGGCCAGCAACGGAATGGAAAGACTGTCGAGTTCCTGAAGCTTGTTGAGAATTTCCTCGGACGGTTCCGACCAATCGGCCAGCAACGGCACGACTTCATTCTCCTGCACCCAGTCCGCCACACTTGGCCGGTCGATAGCGAACTTCATATTCGATTGGCACGTCAGGCACCAACGCGCCGTGAACTCGATCATCACCGTTTTGCCAGCACGGCGATGCTTGGACAACACCGCCTCTTCGTAAGGGATCCAGGGAAGCTGGTGATTGACCGGTCCGAAAAGCGAAAACCCGATCACGGCGCCCAAAACAGTCGTGAGGGCGGCGGCAGCCCAGGTCAAGCGAAAACGAAGGGCTTCCGCATACGCCGGAACGCGGCCGATAAGCCAGCAAGCAAACCAGACAAAGATCAGCAGGATCAACGTAGCGATGCGGTAGTCGGGTGCAATCATCGCCACAAAATAAACCACCGTCATTAGCAGTGGGAACGCGAGTACTTGCTTAAGCGTCTCCATCCAAGCGCCGGGCTTGGGCATCACTTTGACAAATCCAGGGAAGACGCAGAGAGCGAGATAGGGCATGGCCAGCCCCAATCCGACCAGCAGATAGAGCAACACGATCGACGTGACCGACAGGGTTAAGGTGAGGCCAAAAAGTGTTCCCA
>JANQJJ010000504.1 GCA_028281725.1 Pirellulaceae bacterium
TATACGTCCTGCAGGTACCGCCCTTGGACGCTCGCTAGCTGCAAGCCACGCGGCAGGGAAGGGGCCGAGCTGCGCCAGGCGCTCAGATCGTCTTGAACGATCCAACGAACCCAAGTCGCGGGAGGCTGCTGAGCTTTGGTCAAATCGATCTTGGTGACTTCCAACCACTCAGGCCAAAGAGGGTCCTTAACACGTCGAAGAATGGTCCAGGGACCGCGATGCAGAGGACGGTCCGATTGCCCGGCCAAGATCTTCGCCTGATAGTTCGTCAGCTTGCCGAGCTCGATCAACTGCCGCAGAATTTGGATACCATCGGTGCTGTCGGCTGCCGACATGGACTTCGCCGCCTCGGCAGCCCAGCTGCGACACTGCATGGGCGAAGCCAAGCCCTCAGCAGCAATTCGTTGCCAGAGTTCGATACTCGATAGGCTCATGAAAGCAAAGATTCCGTGGTGGCCCTGCGCGCGGCGCGGAAAACAGACCGCACGTCTCGAACCATTCTAGTTGACGCGTGCCGCTGAATTAACCCGGCCGAGTTGTAGACCACACGATTGCCCAGGCGGCTGACCAGCTGCTTTGGGCGCCTCTTCGGACAGCGCCAGTTTATAAGCGTGCCTGCTACTTCGGATTGGGCGGACGCTCTGTTGCGAGGGGCTGGCTGCCCACTTCGTTTTCGGGATCCGCTTCTAACAGTTTTGCCTCCAGGGGCATCTCGTTTTGGTAGCGCTGGAGGATTCGTTGTGCGAGTTCTCGTTGCTCGTCGCTTGCGAGCTCCACGGCTTTCTCCTGCCAGCCGACTGCGGCGCCGAACTCACCGGCCGAAGCATAGGCAGCGGCCAGCAATGTCAAATCGCTGAGATCCGCGAATTCGGAGAGCTCGCAGACGACGGTCGCTACCTTGATGGCCTCGGCGGAGTCGCGGAGACTTTCATCTTCGCATAACGTGAGCAGCCAAGCTTGGTTTTGAAGAGCGAGCAGGTATCGAGGCGCCAGCTCGACCGCTCGCCGAAAATCGTCCAGCGCCTGTTCGTACTGATGCAGGGCCTGGTAGTTGTATCCCCGATTGTTAAAGGCCACGGCCGTCTGGGGCGCGAGTTCAATGACCTGACTGAAATCGTCAATGGCCTCTTGGTGACGCTCCAGCTGATACTTGAGGAATCCACGTCCCATCCAGGCTGAGACGTCTTGCTTGTCCAGCTCGATCGTCTTGTCGTAGTCCGAGATGGCAAGTTCCGTTTTGCCCAGCAGTTTGTAGGCAACCGCTCGCTGCGAGTAAACAATGGGATTGTCCGGCCTGAGCGCCACCGCGCTGGTGTAGTCCTCCACGGCCTCTTCGTATTCTCCGGTCGACATGTAAACACTCGCGCGGTTCAGCAACGGCACTTCGTCTTGGGCATCTTTCTCGATAGCCACGGAATAATCTTCGATGGCCTGAGCGTAGTTGCCTGTCGCAGAATGAAAAAGCCCGCGACTGGAAAAGGCGTGCGCCTCGTCGTAACCGAGTGCGATCGCCCGGTCGTAGTCCGCCAGAGCTTTTTCGGTGTCGCTGCGAGCCCAATGGGCGCTTGCCCGCAAAGTGTACAAACGTCCTTCGTCAGGCCGCTGCTCGATCAACTCGTCATAAATCGGGACGGCTTCGGCAAGCTTCAGGGCATTGACTTTGGCCACGGCGCCCTTCTGACCATTGAAGGTCTGGATGATATAGGACGTTTCCCGCTCGCTCAGAACGGTCAGCAGATCTCCCGGGTCGATCACATCAATGACCTTCTGGTCCAAGGTCAACTTCATTTCCAGGCGAGCCACAACCGGTTCCCCTGGTTCCTGTGCGCTCGCCAGAGACCAGCCCGTCGCCAGCAGCAAGCCCGAGAACGTCATCGACCAGTAGAAGCGGGTGTTCATGTGTTCATACTCACTGAGGTTTCGCAGGTTCCTTCCAATCGAGAATAACCGCGATGCAGGTGGATGCTAGCCGAGAATAGGGCTAGTTTTCTCGGCTGAGTCGACGACCAACTCAAAACTCCTAAAATTCCTATTTTTACACGCCAGGCAGTTTTTCACACTCCTCAAACTGTGTAGACTTCCTGATTGGAAAATTCCTCCTAATCATTATCGTCGTACACGCATCTGGTCCAACTGAGAGAGAAATGGAAACATGAGACAATTAGGTTGGTTGTTTTGCTTCACTGTCGTAGCCGCCGGGGCTAGCGAACTGAACGCAGATTGCGGTCTGTTGCGCCGCGGTGGATGCAGCGATCCATGTGCTGCGGCAGCCTGCGGTGGTTACGGTGCGACCGCGTGCACCAGTTGCGTCGCCCCGACTCCGAGCTGTGCCTGCCAGGGGACCCCTCAGGCAATTGTCCCGACTCAGCAGAAAACGCTGATGGACTCGGGACCGGTGACGTCGTACCGAGTCGTCATGGAGCCCAAATATTTTACCGAGACACGG
>JANQJJ010000509.1 GCA_028281725.1 Pirellulaceae bacterium
TCGCTACTGGATGCACAATGGGCTGATGCGCTCCGGTAGCGCTTCGGGCAAGGTCGGCGGAAAGAGTGACCGAGAAGCGAGCGCAGCCGAACACGCCGAGGAAGCGGATGTTTCCAGTAAAATCAGCCGTAGTAAGGGTGATGGTGGATTGGCAAATCTGATCGAGCAGCAGACGGGCGAGCGCATTCGGTTTTTCTTGCTGCGTTCCCAGTATCGAAGCACGATTGTTTTTGGTGACGAGGGGCTGGAGGAGGCCGGGCAAGCTCTCGGCGCGTTCTACCGGCTAATCCAGCGATTCGAACGTCTGGCCGATGAACCGTTCTACCCGGTGATCGGTGACGATGGCGAGGTCAAGGAACTGGATTACGCCAAGACTCGCCAGACTGGTGACGCCCTATTGGCCCAGGCCGGCGACGACGGGTTCCTCGGTGAACTAGCGAAGCTTCGAAGTTCCTACCTGGAAAAGATGGACGATGATTTCAATACCGGTGGTGCCGTGAGCGATCTGTTTGAAATTTCTCGTGCGATCAATCGCTTTATCGATCAGCACAACTTGGAGGATTCCAAGAAGCGGACCGAAAAGAGCTTGGCTGGCCTCAGGACAGCCATGAGTGTTCTGCGCGAGCTCGGAGCGATCCTGGGACTGTTCTTGAACGCTCCGAAGAAATCTGGCGATGGTGGAGCCGGTGAGGTCGTTGACGGGCTGATGAACCTGGTCATCGAGTTACGAGCTACCGCTCGTCAGAACAAGGACTTTGCGACGTCGGATACCATTCGCGATGGACTCGGCGCTCTGGGAATCACGCTGCAGGATTTGAAGGAAGGCACGAGTTGGCAAAGGGCGTAGAAACTCGGTTTCGGCTCCGCGCGGATGGAACAGATGGCAAACGACTCGACAACGATTCTGGGGATCGACCCCGCGCTGGGAACGACCGGTTATGGTCTGATTCGTTGCTTCGGAGATACGGTTGTTTTGGTCGACGCCGGGGTCGTGCGATGTCGTCGTGATCAGTCGCTCGAAAGGCGGTTGACCGAACTCCATGACGGGATTGTTGAAATACTTCAGGAGCACAAGCCAGATTGTTTTGCCGTGGAGCAGTTGTATTCGCACTACAGCCGACCGACGACGGCGATTCTGATGGGGCACGCTCGAGGTGTCATTCTGCTGGCCGCGGCCGAAGCTGGGTTGGCGGTGGCTTCCTACGCGGCAACACAGATCAAAAAGACAATGACAGGCAACGGCCGGGCCCCCAAAGCGCAGATGCAGTTTGCGGTCAAACACCAGTTGGGACTGACCGTGGTCCCCGAGCCGGCGGACGTGGCCGACGCGTTGGCCATCGCGCTGACGCATCACCACTGCTCGCAGACGCCGGCTGCCTTGTTGGGCCTGACTCCCAGGGACCCCTCGCGTCGCCCCGGCGCGGGCATATGACTTCTGAGCCTGGTGTCCATGGGGCTCACTCGGACAGTTTGGCCATGACGACTCACTCACGATCTTTGTTTGATATTTCCTAACGTCTCCTGCGGGACAAACGCAACAGGTTCTAGATGATTACCAAGATTACCGGCAAGCTAGTTTCGCTAAGCGATGAAGTCGCGACGCTGTCAATTCCGCCAATGGAGTACCAGGTGCTCATCGCTGAATACACGCGTCGGCATCTGCAGTCGCATGGTAAGAAAGACGTTGTTCTGCATACCATTCACTACCTCGACGGCAACGTCACCTCGGGAGGACGGTTGACGCCTCGGCTCGTCGGTTTTCTCAGTACGCCGGAACGCGATTTCTTCGAACTGTTTTGTTCCGTCGATGGCGTGGGCGTGAAAAAGGCGCTGCGTGCCATGACACAGCCCGTACAAGACACCGCGATCATGATCGAGCAGCAGGATGCGAAGGGCTTGTCGGGATTGCCTGGTATCGGTCCGGCTACCGCGGAGCGGATTATCGCCAAGCTGCGCCGCAGGATGCCCAAGTTCGCTCTGTTGGTCCGGCGTGATACTCCCGCCGGCGAGCAACTCAAAGACGGTGTGGTCGAGGATACGTTCCAGGCCTTGCAAGCTCTCGGTCACGCCGAATCGGATGCCAGGCAGCTGATCGAGCAAGCGATTGCCGCGGGCGGCAAATTCAAAGATACCGAAACGCTGATTCAGGCGATCTACAAAAAGCAGTTCGGCGGTTAGCCACCTTTTTCCGGCAGGTTGTTAGCCAAGCAGGAGTTGAGCGAGGAGGGTTGCTGCTATCAAGTCGGCGGTGGTGCCGGGATTGCGTTGATGCCCATCGGCTCGCAAGAAGCGGTCGAGTTGCTTGACGGCCTGCAAATCACCTGAGCGGCCGGAGTGATGTTCCAGCTGAGCGAGGGCTGAGGCGGCATGTTGCTGAACCTGCCGCGCTACGCTCAATCCGACTTTCCGCACAATCAATCCATCGGGCTCATGGGCCAGCCAACGTAATTGCAGTCGGCAAACCGCCTCCAGCGGACTCGCCGCGCGGGCCAAGGCATCCGCAAAAACAGGCGGTATGGGCAGCCCTTCGAGCGGCAAGTGATGGTGGGCGGCCGCTTCTGCCGGATTCGGCTGGCAGGTCCCTTGGGCGCCGGGGCGCACACCATCAGGCCCACCCCGTTGATCCGGCGCGCTGTCTCCGGCGGCGAGTTCCTGCTGGAGCCACGGGAGCAGTCGATCAAACACGTCGGCAAAGCCGCTGGCATATTGCCTGGCGACAGCGTCAGTATCAGCAACTTGAGCCATCGCTTGTAAGAGGTCGTCTGGAGCTGGGGCGGAGACATCGTTCTGCTGAGTTTTTCCCAAGCCACCCGGGTTGGCGATGCGAATCGCTTGGTAGACCAGCTGACTGTCGTCTGCGGTTAGCGAGCCGAGCTCGCGCTGTACGCGTGACCGCAGATCACCCGACTGTCCGGTAAGAGGCGATGCGGCTTTCGCAAGGGGTGCAAACAGCAAGATCGTGCCGAGATTCGTGTTCCGGCCGACGGCGCGCTGGGTGGCCGTTGTAGATTCCAGCACGAGTTGTCCGACGGACTTTCGCTGGACACTTTGAAAAACGTCGCGAATTGAATGGGCACTTGATACGAAATGCCCGAAATGCATATCCGCAAAGGCGGCCTGCGGATGTACGTTGCCGACCTTGTGAGCCGAAGCCTCCAGCAAACAAGCCAAGTGGACCGCGTCAGCGACAGGCCAAGTTCGGTCTAGCGGATACCTTGCGGTATCAGGGGCCGCGGTGCAGGTTTTCTCTGGCTGCCGTTCATGCGCCATGCTTGCGGCCCGTTACTCTGCTAAACAGTTGCGAACTTCCTCAATGACTTCGTCAGCAGCTTCTTCCATGACGTAGTGTCCGACGTCGTCGAGGATTCGCGACCGTGCCTGTGGTAGCAATTTTTTCAGACGTTCGAGGCATTCTGGACGAAAGCACCAGTCCTTGATACCCCAGACGATCCGCGCGGGGCGATCCGCGAAGAGGCTCAGGCCCTGTTCGATCTTGGATAGCATCTGCCAAGTTGGCTGGCTCTTGCGACGCGGGATATCCTGAACAAATCTTGCGATTGCCACACGAGACTGCCAGTCGTGGTACGGAGCGATCAGTCCTGCTGCGACGGCAGGTTCCAAACGTGGTAGACGGTTTAGAGCCATCGTCAGCGCGGCTCGAGCAAATAGATTCAGCCGTCGCATGCTCCAGTTGCCAATCCATGGTAGACGGCATGCCGCGATTCGCCACGGAACATAGGGCGGCGGAAATGCTGCGGTATTGAGGAGCACGAGACGCTCAATCCGAGGCGGATGCTTCAGCGCAGCCCCCAATCCGATGGCACCTCCCCAGTCATGGACAAGCAGCGTGATGTTTCGAAGATCAAGGTGTTCGATCAGGTGAGCCAGATTGCCGACATGTTGCTCGAGAGAATAGTTGTACTGCTGCGGTTTGTCGCTCAAGCCACAGCCAATATGGTCGACGGCAATGACTCGCGCCGTGTCGCTTAGCTCGCAGAGTACCTTGCGAAACGTGAACGACCAGGTTGGATTGCCATGGACGCAGAGTAGGGTCTGCCCGCCGGCAGTTTCCTGTCGCTGGACATAATGCATGCGCACCTTGTCAGCCGACGTTTCCGAGAGAGGAATCTCGTGAAACTGGGATTCGAACGGATAGAGTGCTTTCCAGTCTGGCATACGGCCGTCTATCGAGGGCGGCAATCGGTTTATTCGCTACAAAGGGTTGTGCTGGCCGGAGTATACCCGCAACGATAAAACCTGTCGCCGGGAGCAAGCCGCCCGGCAAATACAATGGACTCCTGGTACCCAACCCAGAGGCCCAGAACCATTTCCCATGGCGCCGACCGATTCCAGAGATCCAGCACGCTGGTAGAAACGTGCGCGGATTTGCGGTATCACGTCGTCAGCCCATTGTCCGACCGCAAAAAAACACGCTGACCGGCGAGAAGAAAAACGGATGAGAATGGCCTGCATAGCGAGAGCTCAGACGACATCCAGGGCGGTGTTCTGTCTCTTCATCATGACTTTATGGTTAGGGACCGGCCGGCTGGCGATCGCCCAAGGAACCGGTATGGTCTCCATTGATTTTGCGGAGGAGAAAACCGGTGAGCTGCTAAGCTGCCGTGTCAGAATCCTGAACGCTGACGGTCGAGAGCAAAGGGCGCGAGGCGCGCTGTACCAGAAAGGTTGGAATCTGATCGAGAGTCCGTTACGCTTCAAGGGCAGGGCAGGGGACTACACGTACCAAGCATTCCACGGTCCGCAGTTCTCGGCCGCTTCGGGTGGATTCACTTTGGATCGCAAGTCGGAGGGGGCGGACATCGTGCATCTGCCCCGGCATGCGGATCTGGCTGAGGAAGGATGGTTTGGCGGCGATCTGTTATCCCATGTCCCGAAGGCGCAAACGGCCCGCTGGCTGCCGGCCGAGGATCTGAAAATGGCTGTGGTCGTGAGTGACACGTTGCCAGCTAGCCGTTCTTCGGAGGGCACCGCTGCCAAGCGCGAAGCCTCCGGCAGCTCAGGGCGTTGGGTCGACAACTTGAGTTACCACGACGCACGCCCCGGCAGCGGTCTTGTGCTCCATCATTGGATGCCGCCGGCGGAAGTTCCCCTGTCACTACCGTCGAGTCGTTTGCTGGTTATGGCCAAGGAAGCTGAGCCCGCGGCCGGAGCGCTGCCGGTCCATGCGGAAATTCAACGGCTTTGGGCTCGCGACGTTCCGATCTGGCTCGCCTCCGGGCGAGTCGACTCCATTCAGATTCTTAGTGATCATCTGACATACGACGGCAAGGGCAGCGCTCAGTGGAAGCCGATCGTCGATCCTGCTCCCAAACGTTTTCGTGGTGCGCGCCGCGCAGGCCGGCTGGTTGAGTACTTTTATTGGCAAGTTCTGGAGGCAGGACTTCGCATTCCACCCAGCGCCGGTAGCGGATTTGGCCGGACGCCATCCCCCCTTGGCTACAACCGGGTCTACGCGTCGATTGGAAGCAAGACGTCTCACTCGTGGTGGAACGCGGTGCGGCAAGGAAGAACCTTTGTGACCAGCGGACCGCTGCTGCGGGTTCGGGTCAATGGTCAGTTGCCGGGCCACGTGTTCAAAGCGTCCGGGGGAGGCTCGATTGAACTGGATATTGCCCTGACGCTGACGGTTTCTGATCCGGTGGAGTATCTCGATGTCATCTTCAACGGCGACACGCTCTACCAGGCTCGCTTGGATGAATACGCCAAACGCGGCGGAAAGATTCCAGTCCAGTCGATCAAGGAGAGTGGTTGGATGGTGGTGCGAGTGATTACCGAGCGCGATCACACCTACCGCATTGCAACGACTGCACCTTACTACCTGGAAGTTGGCGATCAACCACGGATCAGTCGCAGTGCCGTCGAGTTCTTCCAAACCTGGCTTGAGCGATCTGCCACGCAAATTGCGGCTCTGGATGAGCCTGCCCGGTCTGCAGCCGCACCCTACGTAGAAGCTGCTCGCAAGTTCTGGCAGCAGCGACTGGCCACCGCCTCGGTTCCTTAAAGCGTCTCTTCTTGCAAGGGCCCACTGGCCGCTCGCCGACCCGCGGCGCGTGTGCCCGCTCGGCACTTTTTTCACTGGGGAAGGTCAGTTGCGCACATTGAGCAAGTGGCTCGAGAGGCGTTCCCAAGAGCGGCGGAGCTGGAGAATCAAGGCTAATTTGGCCTGAGATTTGCTTCTTTTAAGTCCGTTTGGGGGAGACTGCCACACACGATACGGACAAGACCTGCTCGAAGTTGTCGTCTCCGGATATACTGCCAGACTTACTCTCATCGCAAACTTGAATTCCCATGGAAACGATGGCTCAGGACTACTATCAGCTTTTGGAAATCAGCAAATCTGCGTCTCAGGATGAGATTCAGAAGGCATATCGTAAGCTCGCGCGCAAGTACCATCCCGACCTGAATCCTGATGACAGAGCCTCTCAGCAGAAGTTCAAAGATATCCAGCACGCGCATGACGTGCTGAGTGATCCCGAAAAAAGGAAAATGTACGATCAGTTTGGTCCAGACTTCGAGCGGATGGGCAACGGTCCCTACCCCGGCGGAGCAGGGCCGGGTGGATTTGGGTTCGAAGATATCTTTGGCGGCGGTGCTGGACCGGGAGGATTTCAGTTCGATGGCGATATCGGTGAGCTGTTCGGCCAGTTCGGCGGGGCAGGGGCGGCCGGGCGGAAGGCTCGATCGCGTGGTCCGGCAAGACCGCTCAAAGGAAAGGATGTGACGGCTGAGTTGACGATACCGTTCAATACCGCCGTGCTCGGTGGCGATGCATCCATCAGCGTTCGGCAGGCCGGAAAGCTGGAGTCGATCCAGGTCAAAATTCCTCCAGGCGTCGAAACAGGAAAAAAAATGCGTCTGCGAGGGCAGGGGGAGCCCGGTCAGCGGGGCGGCCCAAGTGGCGACCTAATCGTGGTTCTCACGGTAGCAACTCATCCATTTTTTCGTCGCTCAGGCAAGAACCTGGAATTGCGTCTGCCCGTCACGTTAGGCGAAGCCGCGCTGGGAGCGACCGTTGATTTGCCAACGCCAGGGGGTATCGTGTCTCTGAAGATTCCGCCGGGTAGTAGCAGTGGTCGTCGCCTGCGAGTCAAAGGTCAGGGAGTACTCGGCGATTCTGGAGCAGGCGACTTATACGTCGAGTTGCAGGTGAAGTTGCCCAATCAGTTTAGTACTCCAGAGAACCTCGATGACGAAAGCCGACAAGCAATCGAGCGTGTCGAAAGCCTCTACACTGGCCCGGTGCGCGACCGCATCATCTGGTAGCTCAGCCACGCCCAGACGCGAATCCAGGGACAATCGCTTTCCAGCCGCCCTGCGCGTGAAGAGTCGAGATGACTTTCAGGCTGTTTTCGAGCACGGTCGGGTCGCCGCCGACGCAGTCCTGGTGATCCACGCGATCAGGGCGAAAAACGAAGTAACGCGTCTCGGGCTCAGTGTCTCCAAAAAAGTCGGTTGCGCCCCGGTACGCAATCGCTGGAAACGCCTGATTCGAGAGGCTTTCCGCAACAGCCATCGGAATTTGCCCGCCGGATTGACCTTGGTTGTCCGTCCGCGGCGCGGCGCAGCGGCCGATTACCGTCTCGTCGAATCGTCACTGAAGAAACTAGTGCGAAAGCTAGACCGGCAGGTCTGATGCTGCGGAGCGTGCCCGGCACGATTGTCCCGCTAAAGCCCGGTTTTCGTGGAGATTTTAGCGAAAACGTAAAACATTTCGCGGGCAATCTGCCGGCACCTTGCATCGTAGGTTGCTGCCTCGGCCTTGGTTCCGTCGGAGACTTTCGGGTCGCTGTAATGCAATGGAATTCGCGCTACCGCGCCAGATACGACCGGACACTTTTCGTCGGCATCCGAGCAGCACATCATCGCCACATAATCTTCTTGTGGGTTGCCCTTGGAATTATAGGTCTTGGAGAAAGCCAATACGGGTGGACGGTTGTCGGAGTACTGCACAAGGTACTTCGGATTGGTTCCTCCGGTCGAAGCGACCACCTGCAATCCCGCTCGCCTCAGAGCGCGCACGGTTCGAATGTTGCATGCGGTCGCCTCCGTTCCACCAGAAAAAGTACGCACGCCGGTCAGGCCGTAGTAGTCTGCCGCGACTTGAGCCCAGATTTGCGACATGTGACTTCTACGCGAGTTATGCGTGCAGATGAATGTTAACGATGCGTCGCCTTCGCCGGCCAACCGGCCCGAAACCACCTGGGCCGCCTGATCGAGTATCTCCCGCCGCTGCGCAGGGATATGCTCCACTTCCGAAACAATTCGATCGACGAGCGGGGCTAACGTTTCGAGCAACTGCAATTGATCGGCGGCGTGCGCCCTGGCAGAGTCAACGCCCAGGTGGTCCACGTGGGGCAAAGCTGTGAGAAAACAAGCCAGTACCACCGGGTTCAATGCCCACGCGCGTGACGGGATGTGTCTGGTCATCAAAAAGTGAATTCTGCGAGTTGAGGAATGCCGGAGGTTGGGCGCTGGGCCGTCGCGAATACCCACAGGCCGGGTATGGAGTATCGTATTCTACTTGGAGAACGTAGCGAGTTCAGTATGCGGCGCTACACGACCGACCCATTGGAACCTCAGCGTCGCAAGGTTAGGCAGTCGCCGGAGCGACTGTTCGCAGCCTGGACTCAGCTGGAGGCTTTATTAGGGTGTGCCCGCTAACAAGTGGGCGTTCCGGAATGCGTCCGGGCTTTGCTGGTGATGGCCGGATCGCGCGATTTCGCGTTTGACGAACTCTCCGGGCCTCCGGCCGATGAACCCGGATGCGAAACGGTAGCGCTGAGCCTCTTAAACAGGACCTGATCATGAATCTGGAGTTTGTTCCCGTTACGGAAGATTGCTGGACCGACTTTGAAGAGTTCTTTGAATGCAAAGGAGGACCACACTACTGCTGGTGCATGGCTTGGAGAACCAACGAGAACCGCCGCGCTCTGCCAGGTAAATCGGGCAAGAAGGCTTCCATCAAAAGGCGTGTCCACGATGGCGTTCCGATCGGCCTGCTGGCGTACTCTGGCGATCAGCCGATCGCTTGGTGCTCGGTCGCCCCCAGAGATACTTACAGACCTTTGGGCGGCGATGAAACGAGAGACGGCGTTTGGTCGATCACCTGTTTTTTCATCAAGCGTCCGTTCAGGCAGCAAGGAGTGACATCCCAGTTGCTGCAGGCAGCGATCCGGTATGCCAAGGAAGGTGGGGCCAAGTACGTGGAAGCCTATCCCGTAGATCTCGAATCACCCAGTTATCGATTCATGGGCGTCAAGCCGACTTTTGAGAAGGCAGGCTTTCAGTTTGTCCATAAGGCAGGAACCAGGAGAAACGTCATGCTACTGGAGTTGACTTGAGCCGGTAGCATCACCTTGGCCCGCTGCTCCTCATCACGTGGGTTAGGAATCACGTGGCTAGGAACGCAAAAAGCGCCGCATCGACGAATGCCGATGCGACGCGGTTGCAGAGTGGTTCTGGCGGTCAGCAGGCTGCTAGATCGCTTGGAAGCTCTCCATTTCACGAGCCAAACGCTTGCGAGCGACGTGCAGGCGACGCTTGATCGTACCGATGGGAGCTTCGAAATGCTCCGCCATTTCGATTAGCGATTGGCCACCGATGTAGAACGCTTCGAGTGTTCTGCGGTCGATATCGCCAAGCCGTTCCAAGCCGCTTCGAACTTGTTCGCAACGTTCTCCGTCGAGTACGCCATCCAAGGGCGTATCGCCGCTGGTGCAAACAGCTTCAAGCGCTTCGCTTTCCATGGCGATGGCTACGCGGCGTCTGGTGAGACGGTTGATAGCCATGCGTCGGACGATTTGACGCAGCCAGCCGCCGAATGCTTCGGGGACACGCAGCTGATCGATGCGATCGAACGCGTGGATGAAAACATCCTGAACGAGCTCCTCCGCCTCGTCCCAGTTACCGAGTTTACGGTAAGCCAGTGCGAGAGCGGAGCCGTGGTAGTGCTCGTACAAAGCGGCTTGCGATTCGCGGTCGCCGAGCTGAGCTGAGCTGACCAGCTGCGCGATCGTAGTAAACGTGGTATTCAGAGTTTCGGTAACCATAAGAATTCTCTCTCGCCGGTAGCGAAGTGTCCTTACCAGCGTCTTGCTGGCTTGTCCCGGCCAGACTTGCTGGCGAGAACGTACTTCGATGAGTCAAGGTTGCTAGGAGAGCAGGAGAGTTCCGGTTGCCGCGGATTGGGAACTGGCCGCCGGTCGTCGCCGATCGGATCAGCCAGACAGCTTTGCTAAGGGCAGACGTGAACGACTGACGCTTAGAAAACTCCGTATTCGCGGTCAGGATACCAGCGTGAGGCTTTTCGAAGCCTACGCGCGGCTGACGTGACCAAAATCTCTCTCTGCAGGTGACCGACTGGCGGCTCGAAGAGCCGGGTCGGTGATCGCCAAGCAGCGGAGGGCAAATTCGCCCTAGCTGCGTGGTTTGGCTGAAGCGAACCGGTTCGCCGCGGCCATCGCCGCCTGAGGGGCCGGACAGACAGCTGGAACCGATATGCCGAGTAGCCGTAGTGGTCCGGGCTGTTTATAGCCCGGTCGCGGATTACCCATCGGGTGGTAGCCACCTAAGGTAAATCCCGGCTGGCATGGCTCTAGCCAATACCCCATTGGTTCACGCGTACTCGTGAGATGGAGAAATGTGCGTACAGCAATGCCAGCAACCGCCACGCAATCGATCACGCGGATAACCACGGAGGCGAACGAGCTGGAAATTGTTGAAATACGCATGGCATTCCTCCCTCACGCCATCCTGAGGGCGTGAACTGAGAGAGAGTCGAAATGTGTCTTACCGAGTATTGCATCGGGCGGGGCAGAACAGCCCCAAACGTAGCAGGCGGAGCAAAATGCTCCGCCCGACTATCCAAGCTTACAGCATCAGCCAATCCAAAACAAATCGACTTGGAGTTGAATTGCCTGTTGCCGACGAGTTCTTAGACAGTGAACCTACTGGAAAGTTCGCCTCGCGACGAGGATTCTCTGAAAAGAAAGTCAAATTTAGATTGTGCAACTTTTCACAAAACCGTTCCCGATTCCGAAGAGCCTCCGGCCGCTTGGTACGCTCCGGCCGCCGACCAAGCCAGCCTTGGCGGCTGCACGCCATGGCAGGGGCCTACCTGGGGACCTGCAAGCGTGCACGCGGCTTGCTAGCACTCCAGCCCAGCCGCTGACCGAGAGTGGGCCTGGCGAGCGGACACCTGGGGCGCAGCAAGCCCTGTGCGCTTACCGCTGATCGCAGTATCTTGCCGGTAATGCGGCCATTGGGTTCCACCCAGCTCGCAAAAATCGTCTTCGATCCCACAAAATGGCAATAATATGGAGCGTTTTCGAGCATTAGTCCGGGACACCTGGTGGCTTTGGGGGGTGTTTTTTGTGGGTGGGACACTATTGTCCGTGCTAGATCGAGTTTTTCTGTTGACGTTTCCAATCTGCATTTTCACGTTTTTCTGGTTCGCGTTCGTACGCTACGACGACGAGGGAAACTTCAAGGGTAGTTAGAGCGCCGGCCAGCCTGGAGAACGTGTTCTTGAGCTTGGGATGAAGCAGGGGCCCCTTCTCCGCCACGTGTCGCTAGGGTTCAGGGCGCCGCGTCCGGTCGGCTGAACGGAGAGACTGAGAGAGTGTTGAATTGAACGAGAACGAACAGCAGACCGCCGCGCACCAGGTAACACCGGAGCAACTCCAAGCGGCTATCGAGGTCCTCGAATGTGTAGCCGACAGTCGGGGTGAGTTGCTCCAGTTGCCTCGCCAGCAACAAGCGCGGTTGCTTCGAGCGGCAGGACGAGTGGCTCATCCGGGACGAGCAGCCCGGCGCCAGTTGGTACGCGCCGGCCGCGCGCAGCGACGCGAGGAGGTCCGCAATCGGAAAATCAAAGACGAAGATTTGCTCGAGCAGACAGGCATTCGCAAGCTGGGCGTTTCCAGGCGACGGATTGGCAGTGCACCACCGAATCCAGGCGAGCTCCAGCTGCCGCCAAGTGCCGGGGAAAATAGTCGCGATTTCATCGCTCAGCTGCAGGTTGCCAGAAACTGCTATGTTTGCAAGCGTGATTTTGATCGAGTGCATTTTTTTTATGATGCCATGTGTCCTGACTGCGCCGTGTTCAACTGGAGCAAACGCAATCAAACTGCCGACCTGAGCGGTCGCTACGCGCTGCTTTCCGGCGGAAGAGTCAAGATCGGTTTTGAAGCCGCGTTAAAAATCCTGAGGGCGGGCGCCCAGCTTATCGTCACCACACGCTTTCCACGCGATGCGGCACAACGTTTTGCGCAGCAGGCTGATAGCGACCAGTGGCGAGATCGCTTGCAGGTCTATGGATTGGATTTGCGGCATACCCGCAGCGTCGAAGCGTTCGCAGACCATCTATGCAGGTCGTTGCCCAGACTGGACTTCATTCTCAACAACGCATGTCAGACGGTGCGCCGGCCGCCAGCGTTTTATGAGCATTTGATGGAGAATGAGCGCCGTTTGGCGGCTGACCTACCCGAGGCAGAGCGGCAGATTCTGGCCGCGCATCATCAATTGGTCGGCCACCAGTGGTTGCCGGACGATTCCGGCGGGCGTTCACAGGAGCTGGCAGGCGTTGCAAGCGGTTTGCCTGAGAGCGTTGCCAACCATCTTGTCGGTATTGGTGGCGCTGCCGAGTTGTCGCAAATCGCGTTGTTGCCGGATGACGCTGCTCAGCCCAAGGAAGTTTTTCCGCATGGCGAGTATGACGGGGATCTCCAGCAAGTCGATTTGCGCTCGCTCAACAGTTGGCGGCTCAAACTGGCGCAGGTTTCCACCGTGGAAATGTTGGAAGTGCAGTTGGTCAACGCCATCGCACCATTTGTGCTCAATGCACGTCTCAAACCACTGATGACTCGCGTACCCACCCGAGACAAACACATCGTGAACGTTTCTGCGATGGAAGGTGTGTTTTACCGCGCTTTCAAACGCGATACGCACCCGCATACCAACATGGCCAAGGCCGCGCTGAACATGATGACGCGAACATCAGCCATGGATTACATCCAGGACGGCATTCACATCAATAGTGTCGATACAGGCTGGATTACCGATGAAGATCCCATCGAGATTACGCGTCGCAAGCAGGCCGAGCGTGGCTTCCGCACCCCGCTCGATCATATCGACGCAGCGGCCCGCATCTGCGATCCGATCTTTGCCGGTCTCAATACCGGTGAGCACGTTTGGGGTAAGTTTTTGAAGGACTATCAGGTTTCCAACTGGTAGACTCCGCCCCAGAAACGCGCGCGATTAACTTGCCTGGCGGATACCGATAGCCGGTTTCCGGTGAACAAGCATTTATTTCTCAAAGCCGAAGATCGTCTCCACGTTTCCGCGTAGGATTTGCCGCCCAAACTCAACGGCTCTCGTTTCCGACCAACCCATGGACTGCACAAAATGCTCGGCCAGAACACGGGCTAAACAACGTTTGAACATGTTAAATTTAGGCAATGCGAATTCGAGTTTGTACATGTCACTGTAGTAGCCGATGAGCTTGTTTCGCGGAACGGCTTCCATGCGTGCATTTAAATCGCCTGTGATGAAGCTGGGCGTGTTGCTGTACCACCAATGTCCATTGCATACGACGTTGGGGAAGATCCAGGCGTAGCTAACGAGTTCCTGGTTGGTGACGCTGGCAAGTACCGAGATCGGGAAAGTGACTTGCGGAAATGAATTGAATAGCTCGCGATACTGAATCAGCGAAACGCGACTGTCGTACAAGTCCTGACCTTGGAAGACTCCCGCCGGATAGACCGATCGATTGACACCAATCATCAGGTCAAACGGCAATGAAAACTGATCGCAGTGCTTGGCTAACTGCCAGAATACCCAGTAGCCCAGTGTCGCTTTATCTTTGTCGTCGGCATTTTCGTTGTCCTGCAGTACTGCCGAGAGTGCCTTTTCGGCAGCCGCCTCGCCTACCTCGTGAGGAGCGAAGTTGGGCGGCAAGCTGATGGCGCAAGCTCGCGCGCCGTGTGCGGTGAAGTGTTCGAAACGTTGTCCGATGGCCTGAGCCAGGCCGCCGAGTGTCTGCACGTCTGCTGAAGCGCACTTGGCCAATCGTTCGCGCACCGATGGCCGGGCGAAATGAAAGACAAGCTCGTCCGTCCTCAGGCAGGGGACGTACCGCGATGTTTCAAATCCGTCGAGTGGATCGTCGAAATCGTTGGTAAGGAAAATCGCTTCCAGACTCGACAACGCGAGTACTTGCTGCTCCCAATCCGGATGGTCCAGTTTGGCTTGGACGGCATCGTATACCGCTTCCCAGTTGGAGGGATCGATGCGTTCCACTTCGATCCCAAACAATTCTCTGGCGGCCTCTAGAAGCCAGCTGAATTGGACCGTATTGTCAATGTGTCCCAAGCCTTCGACGATTCGGCCGACTTTTTCCTTGGGCGATAGGCCGGGAGCCTCAATTTCCTCTCGCGGCATGCCAGCTGAATGGGCTAGCTCAGTGTAATAGTGGTATCCAAGAATGTCGGCCAACGTCTCGCTGGCGGGACTGAGTGGGTTAATATGCGTGTGCGGGTCAATCAGTACCAGGGAATTCAGTTCATCAAATAGGCGTTTGCTAAGGGAGATGGACATGGTGTGTTGATGCTGGCAAGAGAGTTGGCTGGCAAAGGCCCTAGTTTTATGCGTTCTCAGGCTGTGCGGGAAGCCATCGAGGCGCAGATAGCTGTTTCTCGAGAATCTACAAGTTCTGAGAACGTTTGGATCGGACAAAAAGGAAGGGATATTGCTGCGATTGCCGATTTTTAGGCCTGCATGCTGGAGCAACCTTCCGTCTGTCTTTGATTCGGCCGCCCATTAGCGGCTACAATGGGTGTGACCAAAATAGACGTATGTCGAGAGCGGCGAAGGTATTTGAGTATGAATTTCGACGACCCTGCCAACAATCGGACCGATGATGAGTCCGACGCGTTTGTCAGTGATTGCCTGGGCGACATCCAGCCGAGCGAACAGGAGTGCCAAATGGATAAGCCCCACGATCGCCCGGCGGACCAGCCCATGGAAGTTCAGCCGACGGAAGCTCAACCCGGCCAGTTCCAGCCTAGGGAAGAGAGCGAGCGGATTGCCGTGGGGGCAGATGAGCCGGCTCAGCTGAAAAGCCGAGTAGCGCCGCAGCGCGAGCCGCATTCGATGCACTTGGCTACCTCGACTCTACTAAGTTTGTTGATGGTATTGCTGCTATTGTTGGTTGCGAGATTGGTGGTGCCGTCTCTGGTAGAGAGCATCCGGTACGGATGGCATCACGGGGAGTTGCGGGCCGAGTATGAGCTGAGCGGGCAGCGCCTGCGCAGCGTCTCGCTAGATTCGCTAGCGGACGTTTCGCAACTGGTCAGTCAGAGAGTTGGCCCCAGCGTAGTCCATATCAACTTGCTTCGAGATGACGATACGGCAAACAAGTTCGAGGCTCTTTTCGGAGGTGGGCACCCCAGCATGCGTTTGGAAGGGCAGGGCAGTGGTTTTGTGATTGATGCCGAAGGCTATGTTTTGACCAACCATCACGTGGTTGACGGCGTTGGAAGTATCGAGGTGACGCTCAGTGATGGTCGTCAGTTGCCTGCAACCGTGATCGGTTCGGATCCGCCGACCGATTTGGCCATTCTCAAGATCGAGGCGGGCGGTTTGATGGCTGTGGATTGGGGTGATAGCGATGAAGTGGTCGTGGGCACTCCCGTCTGGGCGGCGGGAAGTCCGTTTGGATTGCAGCAGACGGTTACGTTTGGAATCATCAGCGGAAAGCATCGAGTGGATTTCCGCGGGACGCGGTACGAAGAGAGTATTCATGGAGGGACCGCGTACGGCGACTTGATGCAAAGTGACGTTGCGCTGAATCCAGGCAACAGCGGCGGACCACTGGTCAACTCGATGGGACAAGTCGTGGGAGTGAACGCCGCTATCTTAGGAGAGACCTATCGCGGTATCAGTTTCTCAATTCCTAGTCGCGTGGCTCAGCGCGTGGCTACGTACTTGATCGAGGAAGGTGAGGTTCCGAGAGGTTGGCTAGGAGTTCGGATGCAGGACTTGGCCACGAGCGAGCGATATGATGAGAGCGGAAAAGTAAAGCCCGGAGTTCGCATTGTGGGATTTCCCCAAGGCCCTTCGCCGGCAAGGGATGGAGGAATGAAAGTGGGCGATATCATCATCGAATTTGCTGGGCAGAACGTCATGAACCAGGTGGGACTGATGAAGATGATTGGTGAAACGGACGTTGGCAATTCCGCCACCGTGACCGTACTTCGCCAAAACGAGCGGTTCGAATTGGACGTGGCGATCGGCAAACGAGAGATTGGTTGGCGATAGGTTGGGCCGCGGCGGTCAAACAACGTGGCAGGCCGCACGCCATCCAGTGCAGCGCAAGACAAGAGTAGAGAGTAGACTAGATCGAAGTCAATGAAGGCTTATTCCGAGCTTATTTTTGCTTGTTTGCTAGTGGGGATGCTGATCGCCATCGACCAGTTTCTTGGCAGGCGAGTTGCCGTTTTTGCCGCTAGTTTTTCGGCAATCTGGTTTGTGATCGCCATGGTGCTCCTGTCGAGGCCGCCCGGAATTCCGGAGTTCGTGTCCGAACAGGTCGGGAGCGACGAGCAACATGTGATCCGCAAAGATGTCATTCCCAGGCTTCCAATTGGGCGTCGCGTGCGGTTGTCGCTGAGTGTCGCCTGCGGTGCTTGTCTGTTGATCTGGCTCACCCTGGTGCTACTTGCTCGCTGAGGCGACTCGGTTGCCGAGGTCATTTCGCGGTGGTCATTTCGCCGGGGTTGACTAAAATGTGGGGTCCAGTTTCGGCCAGCACGCGGCGCGAAGCTTTATCAGCCATGAGAGTTATTGAGGGAAGATTCAGGATGCGTTTTGTAGCGATCGCGTTTGTCTGTTGGCTGCTTGTGATGAGACCAGCCGCGCTGGCGGAGACAAATCAAGCGGGCCAAGGATTCTCAAAGACCGAGCCGGCAGAAGGGCCGTCCGTCGAGGTCGAGGGGGGATTCCTGGTGCCCTACACGCTGACAGTTCCTGGCAGTGCAGTCAAGATTGAGATGGTGCCGGTTCCCGGCGGAACCTTCATGTTGGGTAGTAGTGAAGATGCGGCCGGGTATGTCGAAGACGAGGGACCGCCGGTCGAGGTAGAAGTTGGGCCGATGTGGGTCGCCAAGTACGAGACCTCTTGGCAAGAATACAAACTTTACATGTCGATGTATCAACTGTTCAAATCACTCGAGTCAGAAGGCCTGCGGATCGTCAACGATTCCAATGCCGTCGATGCGGTGACAGCACCGACGGAGCTGTACGATCCGACCTTTACGTTCGAATACGGGCAGGATCTGAAACTACCGGCAGTGACCATGACGCAATATGCAGCCAAGCAGTACACCAAATGGCTGAGCAAGTTGACCGGTGACCAATATCGATTGCCCACCGAGGCCGAGTGGGAGTATGCGTGTCGCGCCGGATCGTCTGCCGCCTATCACTTCGGTGACGATGAGTCGCTGCTTGACGAGTACGCGTGGTACTACGAAAACGCAGATGAAAGACCGCATGAGGTAGGGACGAAAAAGCCCAATCCATTTGGCCTGCATGATATGCATGGCAACGTCATGGAGTGGGTGATCGACAGTTACACCGAAGACGGCTACGCGTCGATAGCGGACAAAGACCAGCCGATGTCTTTGCTGGAATCTGTGCGTTGGCCGACGTCTTTCGACAATCGCGTCGTGCGTGGTGGTAGCTGGCAAGATGACCCCGAGCAATTGCGCTCAGCAGCTCGCCTGGGGTCCGCAGACGAAGACTGGAAAGTAGCCGATCCCAATATTCCTCTGAGTCCTTGGTGGTACACTGATGATCCTGCTCGTGGCATTGGTTTTCGGATTTTTCGTTCTTACCAGCCACTCGACGATGAGCAACTGAAGAAGTTCTGGGAAATCGACGACGACGATATTCAGTTCGACGTAGAAATGCGTATCGAAGAGGGGCGTGGCGTCCAGAGCGTGATTGATCCGGCGCTCGCAAAAGAGATCGCGGAACTCAACTAAACGCTTAACACGTTGCGGCTAGTAGCGCTCCGTAGCGGGCTGGCTGCCGGTCATGGGGCAGCCAAACGATGGCAAACGAGCTGAGCGGGGAAGGTAAGCTGGACAGTACGGACTTAGACCGGCTGCATTGGGGTACGCTCCGTGACTGGGCGCAGTTGGTGCGCCTGCCGACTGTCTTTACCCTGTTTTCGGACTGTCTGGCTGCGGCCATCGTCGTCGGAAGTCAGTGGCAGCCGGTGACCGCCCTGATACCCACCCTGGCCGCGTCGCTATGTGCCTACTGGGCCGGCATGATTCTGAACGATGTCGTGGATCTGGAGGAAGACAAACAGACGCGTCCCGCTCGTCCCCTGGCCTCCGATCGTATCTCGCCCGTCATTGCCGGGCACGTGGCTACGGGCATGCTGCTCATCGGGCCGATTCTGATTCTGGCTACCACTACCTTGCATGCCTCCCAGCCACTTTGGATGGTCACTGCTTTTTTTGCAGCCGTACTCCTGTCGCTGTGCGTTCGGTTCTACGATTCGGCTCTGAAGAGAACCCCGCTGGGGCCGGTTCTCATGGGACTATGCCGAACGCTCAACATCCTGATGGTCGGTTGCACTCTGCTTGCCGTTGGCGATACCGAGGCGTTGCCGAAGCCGCTGCTAGTTTTCGCGGCGGGTATCGGGTTATACATCATGGGTGTCACCGTTTATGCGCGCCGCGAGGAACAGGAGAGTTCGCCACCGGGGCTGGTCTTCGGTTTAATGCTGGAGGTCACCGGGCTGATCCTGGTCGGTTGGTGCCCCTTTTGGGCCGAAGAGAGCGGGCCAGCCTGGACACTCAATCCGCAGGGTGGCTATCCACTGTTGATCGGGCTGATTGGAGCAACGGTGATTCAGCGCGGGTTCGCAGGCGTATTGCATCCGGTTTCGCGCAAGGTTCAGCTGGCTGTCAAGCACGCGATCCTGACGTTGATTCTGATCGACGCCGCCGTTGTTCTGATGTGGGCTGGACCGTGGTACGGAATCGCTGTCGTGATTTTGCTTCTGCCGGCTCTGACCAGCGCGATGCGATTTCGCTCCACCTAATTCCTCTCAAGGTAACAGACGCGCTCCGTCTCAGAGTGCTCCGAAGCCGGTGAGGACGACTTTGATGGTCCGGGCCATGATCCGCAGATCGTTTCGCAAGCAGCTGTTTTGCAGGTACATTAAGTCGTACGCGACTTTGTTGCGATAAGATTGCAAGTCGTTTGCATAACCTGCCTCAATCTGCGCGATGCCCGTCAAGCCTGGTTTGAGGCCCAGCCGTTGCAAGTAGTTCGGAACCTTGGCTGATAGTTCTTCCATATACTCGATGCACTCGGGCCTGGGACCCACGATGGACATCTCGCCGCGCAAGACGTTGAATAACTGAGGCAATTCATCAATGCGCATGCGACGTAGCAAGCGTCCAAGCGGGAGCACACGCTGGTCTCCCGGTCGAGCTTGGCTCGGACCATCGACGTCGGTGGCAACGTGCATCGTTCTTAGTTTGTAGATTCGAAATGGTCGGCCAAAGTTGGCGAGGCGACGGCGGCAGTTTTTCCCAAACGAATCTTCGGTAGCTTCCTGTTCTCGCCGAGCGTTCAGTCCGACCCTGGTCTGCGTAAAGATGACCGGCCCTCGGGAAGACGCTTTGATACCGATTGCAGCCAGCAGCATGATCGGAGCGGTCAGTATCAGCAGCACGCTGGCGACGACGATGTCAACCAAGCGTTTTAGACCCCGCGCCATGGGCGGCAGACAATGCACATTGGTCCGCGCTTGCCCTAGATGGAGCTGAGCCAGCCAAGGGGGAGGCTCAAGCTCGACGATGCCCTGCCGCTGCAGTTCGACCGCCGTAATTGGTGGCAGTCGCTCGTGCGCGGATGCGGACTTCTGAGGACCAGCCGCGTCATCGGTAGACGACACGAGCGAGGAGGGTGTTTGCAGCATGGTAAGAAATGGCTCGGCGTGGGCAGGGTGCGAAAGTTCGGCTCGGCGGCACGTCACTCTGAAAATCCTATGTCACCAAACCTGTCGGGAACCGGCACCCCACGAATACGGAGGACGCGATTCCCCGGTTCCCCTACCAACAATCGTCATGATCGATTCAGGTTGCGCTGCTGATCAGTACTGAATGCCCGTTTGGACACCGAATCCGTGGAATCCAATATCACCCAGCAGGTCGCTATCGCTGTCCCAGCGCTGAGCTTCCCAGAAGACGGCCGTTAGCAGGTCCAGACTCTCGAACCGCTTATTCATTTGCGTGCCAAGCTGGATTTCCCAAACTTGGACGAAGTCGTTGGGATTGGAATAGACTCCGCCGCTACGGAATGCACTGAAAAGATCGGTATCTCCGTAGAGCAACGCCGTGCGAGCGCCACCAAATATTGCAAATCCGTCGGCCAGCACAGGACGTGTGCCACTGACGGAGACAGTAGGGCCTGCGCCCTCGAACTGAACACCTGTCGAGCCAAACCAAACGATGTCGTCTAGATCTTCAAAGTTGATTTGTTGTTCTCGCAATGACAGTCGGGCGTATCGAGCTCCGGCCGTCGCCAGCCAATTCCAGGTTCCAAAGGAACCACGTTGAGTGAGTTCTGCATCAATCGCGTCAACGTCCAGGTTCACTCCGCCGGACAAACTTACCGGAGGAGACTCTTCGACCAAGCCGACATAGGGAAGCTCTTGGTCAAACGTAAACCACCGAATCTGAGCTCCACCGAGTCCGGAACCTTCATATCCCAGGGTAACGCGCTGCGCGAATTCTATTTCCGATTCGATGTTGCCACTTTCTTCTGAAGAGCTTGCCAGACCGTCATAGTAGAAGATGTTCTTCACGCCGGTTTCACTGATTTTTGGCGCCAGTAGTAGCAGGTCCACCTTGGCCTGCCAACCCTGGTCCGCACGCGCCGTCACGCTGGTCGCTGCCAAAAATGATGGGCACAGTGCCAGTGTGAAGACTAGACGTACGGCGACCACGAGAGAGAATGCGTTGCGCATTGCAAGGAGTCCTTTCCCCTGAAGTGTTTTGAAAATGCAGCAGGCCGTTGCCGCGCAGTCAGCCTGTTTGAATTAGGCTCGCCTCTTGCATCGGTTGAAAATAGTTTTGAGATAGATAGCAAACGCCGGCAGCCCAACAGCCGTGACAACGTGGCTGCCTTTCCCAGTCGCTACAATTGATTCTGTTGCTATTTCTGTGTGATCAGTCATGCGGTGTCGTCAGACGCGCCCGGACTAGGCATCGCTGCGGGCAACAGGGGGCCTGCTTTTCCAGCAAGCATCTTTTCTGGCAATCATCACGGCGGAGTGTGACGGCACCTTGGGAGATGCGATAGTTGTTTCCCGCCGTGATGCTAAATTAAGCTGGCGGGCTTGCGAGGCAGGCGGGGCCATACCAGGCTACTTCGCTGGACAGGTCGCAGAGAGTGGACGGAGAGCATGTCCACATGGTTTGAAGCATACAGCTATATGTCGGTAGTGGCCGTGAGGTTGATAACAAAAAAACGGTAACGAACAGGGTCCGCTACCGTTGCTACCAGGAGAAGTCCACTTGCAGAACTCACGTTCTGCCGAGAGCTACTTATGGACGTCGTGACACGCCTTACAGTTCGAGGCTTTCTTGAGCTGGGCGATGCCATCTTCACGGCCGACAACTACCTTGGCTGCCGCCAGGGCAGCGCCGCCAGCCAACGTCTGCCAGGACTCCATGCTACCCTTCTTAGGCTTGTTTTCAATCAAGCTGACATACAGATCCAGCAGCATCTGCTTGTCTTCAGCGGAGCCATCACCATTAAGTATTTTCTTCAGCAGCCCATCTTTATGAGCAACCTTCATCACTTCTTTAACCGTGTGCTTGGGTTCGGCATCGTCGCCAGCGGCCACGGCCAGAGTCGCCAGAGTGCCCAAACTTAAAGTCAAACACAAAGTACCCACAAGAAAGATCTTCGCCCTTGGAACTGCACGCATAACAGATTTCCCATTTGAATCGCGTTTGTTGAATGGCTCGGCCGCAGCAACTACGACCGCTCGGCACCAAGCCGAATTCGCCATTTCGAAGAAAACCAATATATCGAACTCCAGCCGCCAAGCAACTTTGCGGCGCGCCGGCAGCCAAATGATCGTCATTGCCGCTGGGGATCTTGAAGAAACCATGTCGGCTGTGGCCCGCGTTGGCTGAGTGACCGGACAGCGTCGGGCGACCATGGAAACCAAGGCGTCCGGGGCCGACTGAGCTGTTGGTGTTGTCCCCGGTTTGTTGTCCCACAAAGTGCGTCTTGGCGACCGTTCGTATTCTGACGCACGAATCAGAGCATCTTTTCCATCCGGACGTGGGGAATGTTGGCTTCCATGAATTCTTCACTGCACGGGCGATATCCGAGAACTTGATAGAACGCGGTGGCTCGCGTTTGGGCGTGAAACCAAATCCGGCTGTGGCCTTGAATCAGAGCGTGTTGTTCGAGGGCTTGCATCACCAGAGTGCCTACTCCCTGACGACGATAGCTGGCAAGTACGGCGACCCTGCCGACTTTTCCACCCCTTTCCAGGTCGATTCTGCCAGTCGCCACCGCCAGGTCACTGCTATAAACTAAAGCATGCGTGCACAGCGGATCCCGGTCATCGAACTCCTCTTCGCGTGAGACGGCTTGTTCGACGACGAATACTTGGTCGCGGATGTGGCGGATTGCACACTCATGAGATTGGTAATCGGTCAATAGCGTTCGCATGGTGAGAGCCTACTCTGACAAGCGGATGTAACGACACGGATTGTAATGGGCGACCAGCATTAGTGCATGACAGCGCGTACTAGAAACGGTTTCCAACCTGTCTTCACATCGCGGACCCCATGTGCGGGGCTTGCCAGGTCAAGTGATGAAACCACCTGTAAGAAAAGAGCTTAAGCTATGAACGCTACTTGTCCCGCAGATGGTTTTGCCAGCCTGTGCGTCCGGGCACTAACGCTCTGGTTGTTTGTCCCGTTTGGTTATGTTGGTTGTACCGCCCAGGAGACGGCCCGGACCGACGACCAGCATCGGTACACAAACGCGCTTATCAACTCTACCAGCCCTTATCTGCTGCAGCACGCGCACAACCCCGTCAACTGGTTGCCTTGGGGACCGGAGGCGTTCGAAAGAGCGAAGCGCGAGAACAAGCCGATCTTTGTTTCGATCGGTTATTCGACCTGTTATTGGTGTCACGTGATGGAGCGTGAGTCGTTCGAGAATGAGCAGGTTGCCGCGGTTCTGAATGAGCACTTCATTGCGGTCAAGGTAGATCGTGAGCAGCGGCCGGATATCGATGAACAATTGATGCTGGCGACTCAATTGATGAACGGGCGCGGTGGCTGGCCCAACTCGGTCTGGCTGACGACCGATGGCCGTCCGTGGATGACGGGTACCTACTTTCCGAGGGAGCAGTTCATCAGTGCCCTGGAGCAACTGGTGAAGTTCTGGAAAGACAAACCCGACTTGGTCGATAAACAAGCCCAATCGTTGGCCGACGCGATCCGAGAAGCATCGAAGATAGCCTTGCCGAAAGAGAGTGTCACGCCGGATGCAAGCCCGTTGACAGGTGCGATGGCCGAGCTCAATCAGATTTTCGATGCGAGGCACGGTGGGTTTGGCAAGCGGCCCAAGTTCCCGCCGCACGGAGCATTACGACTGCTTGCTCTTGCAGCACGCGAATCCGAAAGCGAGCGGGCGCTCAAGATGCTCAGCCGTACGCTGGATGGTATTTGGTACGGGGGCATGCACGATCATATTGGCGGCGGGTTCCACCGGTATTCCACCGATGAGCGTTGGCTGTTACCTCACTTCGAGAAGATGCTCTATGACAACGCTCAGTTGATGCGGTCGTTTACCGAGGCTCACGAGCTGACCGGCGGCAAAGAGTATCGGGCGGCAGTCGAGGATATCTTCGTTTGGCTCTCTCGCGAGATGACCCATCAGGCAGGCGGCTTTTATTCTGCCATTGATTCCGAAAGCGACGGCGAGGAGGGGCGTTTTTATACGTGGACGGTGAGCGAGTTGTCAGAGGTGCTCAACAGCAACGATGCGAAACTGTTCGCGAAGACATATAACTTCTCTCCAGAAGGCAACTTTACCGAGGAGGCCACAGGGCGTCGGACTGGTACGAATATTCCCCACCGGACACTTCCTGATCTCGAGCCGAGTGCGAGGTCTTTGCCCGACGATGAGGACCTTTCCCGGCAGCTGGCAACGATACGGGATGGGTTACTCCAGCAGCGTGCCAACCGCGAGTATCCCCACTTGGATGACAAAGTCTTGACGAGTTGGAACGGGTTGATGATTTCTTCGTTGGCCTATGCGGGCCATGCGCTGGCTGAGCCAAGATATGTCCAAGCGGCCACTAAGGCAGCAAATTTCATCCTGACGGAATTGAAGGAAGATGGAAAGCTACTCCGTACGTGGCGTGACGGACAGGCGAGCTTGCCAGGCTACTTGAATGACTACGCGTTTTTTGCTGAAGCGTTAGTGGAGCTGCATACCGCCACCAACGATGCCCGTTGGTTGACGGAAGCCGAAAATGTGGTTGACGAGATGCTGGAGCAATTTGAAGATCGGTCCGGCGGCGGCTTCTTTTTTACCGGCGAGCTTCACGAGGACCTGATCGTTCGATCGAAGAACTTGTTGGGTGGAGGCAATTTGCCGGTTGGAAACGGTGTTGCCGCGCAAGTTCTACTGCAAATGTATGAAAAGACCGGCAGAACCAAGTACTTGGATGCGGCCAAACGAACACTCAGCGCTCTCTCAGGTGTGATGCACGGCGCGCCACGGCAGGTGGAGCATCTGGTGTTGGCAAACTCCCAGTACCTTGCGCTTCAGGCAGAGGACGCACCACAGCAACGGCGTCCCGATGCCAGGCACGAAGGCCAAGCGGTCGTGGCATCGCTATATGTTTCACGCGATCAGCTGATTCCGGGACAAGAATGCACACTGGCTGTCGCTCTGGACGTGGCGGACAGGTTTCACCTGTATGGGCCGGTGGAGAAGGGTGGTTTGGTGATGGAAACGACCCTCAAACTATCGCCAAATGAGACATTCCAGGCGGGAGAACTCAAGCGGCCTCAAGGCATCGAAGAATTTGATGATATCGTCGGCCGACAGATCACGAAGTACGAAGGGCTCGTCTGGTTCTACCTGCCGTTTCGAGTTTCCGATGAAGCAGAAATCGGAAAGACGCAGTTGCAAGTGGACCTGCGATACCAAGCATGCGATAGCAGGCAATGTCTGCGACCCCAGACCGTTCCGCTGGCAGTCCAACTGAACATTTCTCCGGATCAAAGCGGGCCGCCACGGCACGCCTCGATTTTCGAGTCCAAGTAGCCTCAGTGGCAACGCATTTGGAACTGCATAATGTCGATATGCGCAGAGCGGAAACGATCTGCGCAGCCGGTTAGATATCGCATGTAGCGATTGAAGACTTCTTCACTCGTTAGCTCGATCGCTTGGCTACGCGCCGCCTCCAGGTTCGCAGCCCACGCGTCAAGCGTTCGAGCATAGTGCGGACCGAGCGGCTGTACATGCATGATCTGAAATCCGGCCGACTCCGCCAGCGAGCGAATCTGTTCCGGAACGCACAGCTGCCCGCCTGGAAAAATTTCTTTGCGAATGAACTTGGCAAAGGCAATGTCCTCCTCTGTCACCGCAGTACCCGATCGATCGAGCGTTGCTAAAGAGTTGAGCACGATCGTATGCAACATCATCTGGCCGTCGACCGGCAAGACTTCACGGCATCGCTGAAAGAACTCCGCGTGCCGCTCATGCCGAAAGTGCTCGAACGCGCCGATGCTTACGATTCGATCAACGGGCTGAGAGAATTCTTCCCATCCTTGGAGCCTGAATTCCACCTTTCCAGCGTCAGCAGGCAGTTCGGAAACACGAGCCGACGCACGCCTGTGCTGGTTCTTGCTCAGGGTTAGGCCGATGACGTTTACCTGATACTTTTCCGCGGCGCGCAAGGCTGTGCTTCCCCAACCGCAACCGACGTCGAGAAGCGTCTGTCCGGGATGCAGATCGCACTTTCCGAGCGACAATTCGATTTTGGCCGCCTGCGCTTGCTCGAGTGTCATATCGTCCCGCTCGAAATAGGCGCAGCTATAGGTTCTAGACGGGTCGAGGAAAAGTGCAAAGAACTCATCTGACAGGTCGTAGTGAGCTTGAACGTTCTCGTAGAATGGTTTTGGCGTTGGCATGGCTCATTTTTTGTTAACGTTGGCAAGATGTGGCGCAGTAGGCTAGCAAAGACCGAGCTGCTGTTCGATTGACACTCCCAGTTTCTGATGCCGCTCAGGGGAGACGGCAGGGGGTAATCGATCCAAAAAGCGTTGCCGATCTCACTCGGGCCTTGTGGAAAAGTGTTTGCCTACCGCACCTTCATTTTATGGCTGCTATAGGAGATTGTACGGGCTTGCCGGTCGATCACCCAGTGCCATTGAACGGCGGCTGGGGCCGTCTTCGAGAGAAACCTGCGCCCAATTCATCGGTTATTCTGGCCATAGCTTTGGTGGAGATCCAGAATTCAAGTGGTGAGAACATAGATAGATGCGATATGTCATGAAAGAGAGATTTTGGTCGTGGGGCAATGACTTCCATATCTGCGATGGCGCCCGGAGACCGGTCTATTTTGTGGATGGCCACGCTTTTTCCTGGGGAACCAAGCTCTCTTTTCAGGATCTGCAGGGAAACGAGCTAGCGTTCATCAGCCAAAAACTGCTTTCTTGGATGCCAAAGTACGAAATCTATCGCAACAATCAACTGTTTGCCGAGGTCGTCAAGGAGTTTAGTTGGCTGAGTAAAAAATTCACACTCGACGTGCCCGGTCCCAACGACTACACGATCGACGGTAGCTTTTGGGAGCACGAGTACCAATTTGTTCGCCAAGGGCGGACTGTTGCTCGGGTTTCCAAAACGTTTTTTGCCTGGAGTGATACCTATGGCATCGATATCATCGATGGAGAAGATGACGTGGCAATTCTGAGCTGTGTCGTGGTGATCGACCAAGTCTTGCATAATGAGCAAGATGACTGAGAGAGGTTGAAGTGAGTGCTGGCGGACGCAAGCTGGTCGATGGCCGGAGTCTTTCAGTCCGCGCCGGGATGCAGAAACATCGGACGTCACCCTATCCTTGGCTTCGCTTCGTCCCTCCGTCCAATCTTCGTTTCTTCCGGATGTCGAATGCCGGTCGCGATTGCTACGACCTCGGTGACAATGTGCGGCACCGCCTAAATGTCAACAGTGTGGAGAATATCGGACATGTGGAATCTCCTTCGGCTGGAATGGATTTGACAAGGCGATGCTAAGCGAATCAGGCCGACTTCGACCGGGGTTGTAAATCGCGAAACTTGATCAGGGTAATTTCATTGCCGGCATCATTAAATGAAGCCTTGTCGACCAGGTTTTGAATGAGCGTCAGGCCGCGATGCTCACTGGAGGAGCATTTGGCCGAGGGCAAAGAAAAGCCGTCGCCTTCATCGCGAACGACCACCTTGATTCCCTCACGTGAAAGACCGGCTGCGATGTGAGCCTGCCGATCACAATAGGGCTTGGCATCGCGTCGGCTCGTGATGCCTTCGATACGATCTCCCGAGTGCACGTGTCTGCGCACATCGGCCATGTCGTCATCTGAGAGTTCCAGATTTCCGTGACACATGGCGTTGATCACCGCTTCGTCAACGGCGATGCCCAAGCGTGTTTGGGCTTCATCGGACAGAATCCCCATGCCATTGGCCATCTGTTGCAAAAGACCAACCAGCGGCTGGATTAAAGCGGGATCGTTCGCCAGCTTAAACTGGAATCGCATCTCTTCGGCACATCCGATCAGGTCCTGATAGTTTTGATTGGCTTGGGCTAGTTCCAGGACCTGCTTGACGGTTTCACCAAGGCGTGATGCCAGGTGGCTTTTGGGTACATAGCTGGCCGCTCCCTGTCGCAACGCCTCGACGGCTGCCGACTGATCGTCTTGACCTGAGATGACGATCACAGGCACCCGGTGGGGTTGCCGATGGACGTGATTGAGCAAATCGAGCCCTGACATGCCGGCCATCAGCACATCGGTGATCACCACGTCGAAGGCCATCTCGCGCATCAGCGCCATGGCCTCTTCCGCCGAGCTGACCACTTCGACCAACCAATCCAGGGGCTCCTTCTTGAGCATCTCCGTGATGACCATCCTGTCCGCTTCCGAATCGTCCGCCACAAGAATCATTGGCATGATTATCCCCTTTTCGCATGAAGGATCTTAATGCAAAACAGCCTGCTGCCCGCATCGTATCGCATATGACCAGACGAAGCAAAAAGCGTTGGAATTTCGGCACACTTCAGCTGGCCCAGATAGTAACCGTGGCCCACTGTCAGGAAATTGGTATTAGAATGGAAGTTCTCCCCGACCGTCGCCCATGACCGCATCAATCCACTCAGGCGTTCCCACCGATGCAGCAAGTTTCGCTTCCCATTTCCTGGTTGCTGATAGTGATCGTCCAGTTGCTTCTCTCCACCCCATGGTCCATTCATGCGGCGGATATCGATTTTGGGCGCCAGGTGCGGCCGATTTTGTCCGATAAATGCTATGCATGTCATGGGCCGGATGCAGAACAACGTCAAGCAAATTTGCGTTTCGATACCCGAGAAGGCGCGTTTATCGACCTGGGCGGGTACGCTGCGATCGTGTCTGGAAAGCCCGGCGAAAGTGAGCTCATCCGTCGGATTGAGTCTGCCGATCAAGACGACGCGATGCCACCTGCAGACCATCCCAAGCAGTTGAGCGAAGCTGAGAAACGGACACTCTCGCAGTGGATTCAGCAAGGCGCGGTGTGGCAAGATCACTGGGCATACGTCCCGCCGGTGAGACATCAGCCCCCTCCAACAAACAACGACCAGTGGACGGACGGTTTTATTGATGCGTTCATCCTTGCCAGTCTTGAAAAGCATGGGGTCGCGCCCTCTGAGGAGGCCGATCGCCGAATTCTATTGCGAAGGCTCAGCTTCGATCTGACGGGACTGCCACCGACCCCGCAGGAGATCGCCGAACTGGTCAGCGATCCCTCCGACGCCGCCTATGAAGCTGCGGTCGACCGACTGCTCGCCTCGCCGCACTTTGGTGAGCGGATGGCCATGTACTGGCTGGATTTGGTGCGATACGCGGACACCGTTGGTTATCACGGCGACCAGGATGTGTCCGTATCACCATTTCGTGACTACGTGATTAACGCGTTCAATACCAACCTGCGATTCGATCGGTTTACCCGCGAGCAATTGGCCGGCGATTTGTTGGACAATCCAACGAGAGACCAATTGATTGCGTCTGGATACAATAAGCTTGGCATGATGTCAGCCGAAGGCGGTGTTCAGCCGGAGGAATATCTGGCCAAGTACGCGTCCGATCGTGTCCGTACCGCCTCGACGGTCTGGATGGGGTCGACTTTGGGATGTGCCGAATGTCACGACCACAAATTCGATCCATTTACAACCAAGGATTTTTACCAGTTCGCAGCATTTTTTTCTGACATCAAAGAGCGCGGTCTTTATTCCGGTGCAGGTAGCAGTGGCAACTGGGGGCCGACCGTCGAAGTGCCGGACAGAGAACTGGCTGATCTGCTGATACCCGCAGATGAAAAAATATCTCGGTTAACGCGCATACTCAATACGCCAACCGATCAACTGGCCCAATCGCAGCGTCAGTGGGAAGTGGCCCAGATCGAACTGCTCGATAGATGGCAAACTGCCGAGCCGACATCCGCCATCGCGCTGCACGGTACCAAGCTGGATATCCTCGAAGACAATTCTATCTTGGCCAGTGGCAATAGCCCCGACCAGAATACCTATACCGTCTCGGTGCGGTCGGCATCGGCCAAAGTAACCGGAGTGCGGATCGAGGTGCTGCCGGATGCTTCCCTGCCCAGTGGCGGCCCGGGCCGTGCGGGCAATGGCAACTTGGTGCTCACCGAGTTGCGAATGAACGTTCATCGTGGTGGAGCAGTGGTTCCGGTCGATTTGAAAGCCGCCCAAGCCACGCGAGAGCAGGAGGCCGGCGGCAACAATCCGTATGGGAAGTGGAGTGCGGAGAGCGCTATCGACGGGGACGTTCAAGGAGCCAGTTGGGGATGGGCCATCCTGCCGGACGCAGGTAAGGCCAATGCTCTGGTGATCGCACTGGCTGAGCCGATTGAGGTCGATTCGGCTTTGTACGAGTTGACCATCGAGCAGAATCACACCAATCCCAGGCATACCTTGGGCAGTTTCCGGATCGCGACGACCTCGGCCGATGATGTCATGCAATCGATCAACGATGATCCATTGCCCGAAAACATCCAGCATTTACTCGCTGTGGCTCGCGAGGACCGCAGTGAGGAGCAAGCGAACATTCTGGCCGACTACTACCGCAGCATAGCGCCTCAGCTGAAGGAAACTCGAGAGCAGCTGGCGACTGCGCAGAAGGAACGTCAGGAATTGATTGCCTCCCGTACTCGTACGTCTCTGATCACTGTGGCAGTCGAACCGCGGGAAGTGCGAGTCCTCAAACGCGGGAACTGGATGGACAAGTCAGGGGAACTCGTCCAGCCGGGCGTGCCTCACTTCCTGGCTCAGCTGGATAGCCGCGAACGCGGCACTCGACTCGATTTGGCCAACTGGATAGTAGCCAAAGACAATCCACTGACGGCTCGAGTATTCGTAAACCGCCTGTGGAAGTTATTCTTTGGCAGTGGTTTGTCCAAGTTGCTCGATGATGTCGGCTCGCAGGGTGAACCACCCGTCCATCCGGAGTTGCTCGACAGCCTGGCTGTGGAGTTCGTCGATTCAGGGTGGAACATCAAACATATGGTCAAGTTGATGGTGATGTCGAATACCTATCGCCAATCGTCGCTGATGCGTGAGCCGCTCCGCGAACTCGATCCCTACAACCGGCTGTTGGCACGGCAGTCCAGGTTTCGGCTCGACGCGGAGATGGTCAGAGACAATGCCCTGGCGATCAGCGGGCTTCTGGTACCGGAAGTCGGCGGTCGCAGCGTGAAACCTTACCAGCCTGTCGGACTTTATAGACATCTCAATTTTCCGAAACGTCAGTACCGGCATGATACGGGACCGAATCAATATCGGCGGGGAGTCTATACGCACTGGCAACGCCAATTCTTGCATCCAGCCATGCAGGCGTTCGATGCGCCGGCACGCGAAGAGTGCACGGCAGAGCGTCCTCGATCCAACACGCCTCTAGCCGCGTTGGTGTTGCTCAATGATCCGTCCTACGTCGAGGCGGCGCGGCGGTTTGCGGAACTCGCGATTCTTTCCGGTGGTGACGATTCGGTGGCGCGTTTGAATTGGATGATGAACCGAGCACTTTCGCGCGATATGGCTTCCACAGAACAGGCAATTTTCCAGTCGCTGTTGGACTCGCATCTGACCGAGTATGCGAAGCAGCCTGAAGAGGCCAAGAAGCTGATAGCGGCAGGACTATCCCAACCGGCTGAGCAAATAGAACCCGCTGAACTTGCGGCTTGGACGTCGGTGGCACGTACCCTACTGAATATGCACGAAACGGTAACACGAAACTAGTGCGAACCTCACGGGGCCGGTGCGGCGGTGTTTTTCCAAGGTTCCCCGACAGAAACTAGTCTACGCAAAAAAGAAAATCGCACTCGTAGGAAACCCATGGCATGAATCCGACTGAAGCATTGGAACTCCAGCAGTCGCGTCGCTCTTTTTTAGGGCGTTCTTCGACTGGCATCGGCACGTTGGCGCTCGCGGCGATGATGAATCCCGAATTGCTACGAGCGGCCGACAGGCAGGGACCCGATCAGGTTTCGAGCTGGGAAGGCGTGGTCAAACCACTTCATTTTCCGCAAAAATGCAAACGAGTCATCCATTTGTGCATGGCCGGTGGCGCTTCCCATCTGGAGACGTTTGATTACAAGCCCAAGCTGGAGGAACTTGACGGCCAGCCGATGCCCAAATCGTTTACCGAGGGGCAGCAGATTGCGCAACTGCAGGGGCAACGCGATAGCCTCAAATGTCTCGCACCGCAGCACAAGTTCTCCAGGCATGGGCAGTCAGGGCGGTTCGTTAGCAGCATTCTGCCTCACATCAGCACGATCATTGATGACGTGTGCGTTATCAACTCGATGCACACAGATCAGATCAATCATGATCCGGCTCACACTCTGATGAATACCGGCACTAGCATTCCAGGCCGGCCGTCGATGGGAGCCTGGATCCAGTATGGACTTGGTAGTGAATCTGACGAACTGCCCGGATATGTGGTGATGACGTCGGTCGGTGGTGGACAGTCCCAACCGATTGCGTCCCGCCAGTGGCATAGCGGTTTTCTACCCAGTCGTTTTCAGGGCGTCGAGTTTCGTTCCATGGGAGACCCCGTCCTGTATGTGAATAGCCCCAGTGGCGTCAGTCTCGATAAGCAACGCGATGTAATTCATGCCATTCAGTCACTCAATCGATTTGGCAATGAGACATTCCAAGATCCGGAGATCGCCACACGAATAGCCCAGTACGAACTAGCATTTAAGATGCAAACGTCGGTTCCTGAATTGATGGATGTGTCGGACGAACCGCAACATATCTTGGATATGTACGGGACCCAGGGCGGAGATGGTAGCTTTGCGTCCAATTGCCTGTTGGCTCGCCGGTTAGCCGAACGGGGCGTACGTTTTATCCAACTCTATCATCGGGGGTGGGATCACCATGGATCGATCAAAAAGGGCTCGGAGGTGACAGCCAAATTGGTAGACCAAGGAACGGCGGCTCTGGTGAGAGACCTAAAGCAGAGAGGAATGCTGGACGACACGTTAGTGATCTGGGGCGGCGAGTTTGGGCGCACGCCCATGGCCCAAGGGTCGGGCCGAGATCATCATATCAAGGGCTTTTCGATTTGGATGGCCGGTGGTGGCGTACGGGGTGGCATGCGTTATGGAGCAACGGATGAGCTGGGATACTCGGCGGTTGAGAAACAGGTGCATGTCAATGACTTGCATGCCACCATGCTGCAGCTGTTTGGCATTGACCATCATCGGCTAACCTATCGCTTCCAGGGACGCGACTTCCGCTTAACAGACGTTAGCGGGCACGTGATTGGGGAGATACTCTCTTAGAGAGTTATGCGACGAATCTTAGATGGAGCCGCAGCCAGCTGAATCCGAGCCTTCTCAACCTTCGCCGGTAAGCCAGGGTGAACGGATTCGTTCCCTGGATGTGTTGCGCGGTTTTGCTCTGTTGGGAATTCTTGTCCCCAACATTCAGGCATTCTCGATGGTCATGGCTGCTTACGGCAATCCCACCGTGTACGGAGACCTGCGTGGCGCCAACCTGGCCGTATTCGTCGGGACGCATCTGCTATTTGAACAGAAGTTCATGACGATCTTCTCCATGCTCTTTGGTGCCGGCATCGTGCTAATGACGAAGCGGGCCGAGCGATCGTCGCGATCGGTCTGGAAAGTCTACTACCGCCGGATGGCGTGGCTGTTGGTGATCGGGTTGCTTCACGCACACATACTTTGGTTCGGCGATATTCTTTTTGGCTACGCACTGTGCGGCATGGTGGTCTTCTGGCTGCGCGGACTCCGTCCCAGGTGGTTGATACCGATCGGCCTGATCATGATGTCGGTTTCGTCCGGCCTGATGATTCTCTCCGGGCTGTCGATGCCCTACTGGTCCGAAGAGCAATTGGCCGAATTTCGACGAGATTGGGATCCTACAGCACAGCAAATCGAGGCAGAAATGGCTGCCATGCGCGGTAATTGGTGGCAACAGGCGCAAATTCGCTCGCCGGCGGCACTCATGTTCGAGACGTTCCTGTTCGCGATCTTCGTGTTTTGGCGGGCCAGCGGTTTGATGCTGATCGGCATGGCACTATTTAAGCTTGGCGTCATCACCGGAGAGCGAGCCCAGCGGTTTTACGTGTGGTTGGCAGCTATCGGGTTTGTGATTGCGTTGCCGCTGATTGGCTACGAGATATGGAAGAATTTTTCGGTGGGTTGGGACGTGACGTTCTCTTTCTTTCTCGGGACCCAGATCAACTATTGGGCGGCGCCTTGGGTCAGTTTGGGATACATGTCTCTGATCATGTTGATGTGCAAGAACTCTGGTTTTCTTCCCTGGCTCCAGAGCGCGCTGGCCGCTGTCGGCCGCCTGGCGCTGACAAACTATCTGTTCCAATCGCTTGTAGGTACGACGATCTTTTATGGACACGGACTTGGGATGTTTGGCCAGCTGGAAAGAACCGAGCAATTCATGATCGTGCTGGCCGTCTGGGGCGCGCAGCTCGTACTTTCGCCAATTTGGCTCAACTATTTCCATTTTGGACCGGCGGAGTGGCTATGGCGATCACTCACCTATTGGAAGCTACAACCCATGCGGCTGCGGCCATCCATCCCCCAGATCACTCGCTCGCCTTGATCACATTTTTTTATCTGGGCCTGTTTTATCCAGTCGATATGGAAGACTATCGCCGCCGACCCAACGCTACGCATCCCCAGGCTTTCTGGTGACTCCACCGGAGCCCTGGTTCTCGTCCGCAGCCGAGCGGTACAATGAGCCGCTTCAGACACACCAGCCTCCAGCCATGCCAGGACAAATATGCCCCTCGGGATCAGTCCAACGGTCGACTTCGCCTTTAAAAAGATCTTCGGCAGTCCCGAAAACGCCGAAGCCCTCATCGGCCTGCTGAACGCCATTTTGGACTTGAACCAGCCCATCACCTATGTGGAGATACTCAATCCCTTCAACTACCAGGAGTTCGCCGAAGCCAAGCAAATCATCCTCGATTTGAAGGCTCGCGATGACGCAGGCCGATGCCTAAACATTGAGATGCAAGTCTCCATCGACCCGGGCTTGCTGCAACGAATGGCCTATTATGCATGCTGTCTGTACGTAGACCAGCTGAGCATAGGAGAACCATACGCTAAGCTGAATCCGGCCCTTTCGATCTGCCTGCTGAACCAGCCGCTTTTCAGCCAATCGTCGCAGTCTCACCATCGTTTTCAAATGGTAGATATCGGCAGCGGCAGGCGGTTACCCGATGCGATCGAAGTACACACGGTCGAACTGACGAAGTACAATTTACAGGAGGCCACCGTTGGCCAGGCGAGTCCCATCGAGCAGTGGGCCTTTTTTCTGCTGCGAGCCCACCAATACGAAGCGGAGCGATTGCGGGAGTTGCTTCCAGCGGTGGAATTCCGCCGGGCCATTACTGTGATCGAAACGATAGCCGCCAAGACCGAGGACAAAATCATGTACGATCAACGCGAGAAAGCTTTACGCGACTTTCAGTGGGCCATCGAAAGCACCCGTGAAGATGCCTTGAAAGAAGGCGAGAAAGTCGGAGAAGAGAAAGGCATCGAGAAAGGTACTTTAGCCGGCAAGATCCAGCTTCTCCAAGAGATGCTAGGTGATTCTGTGGAATCCACGTCTGACTTGAGCCAGCATTCGGTAGAGCAATTGACCAGCCTGCTTTCGTCTCTTCAAGAGCGACTTCGGACACGCGGCGGATAATCTTCTCGACAGCGCGGGCCGCAGGCTCTAAAACTCTTCGTCTTTAGGCCTCCGGCCAGCGAAAGACAATCGTTTATGCGTCGCTGGGTAGGCGAACTCGGTCAAGCTTGCACGTCGCGCATCACCAGAAATCGCGAGTCGAATTCGAGAGCGGAGTCAACCTATGTATTCGTACTTGCCAGTAGCCTGGCATCGCTTGCTGATGGGTGTTGTTGCCGGAGTTCTTTTGACACCCGGGGCCTGCGTTATTCGTGCAGACGATGATGGTCGCGGTCAATCCAAGCAGCGTATCACCCTTGCGCAGATGTTGGTGACCCGCGATGTCGCTGCCAACATGGATCGCATTCGATCAGCGTTCGACCAGGCACGGGCAGAAGATAGTCGCTGGATTTTCTTTCCTGAGGGCGCGCTGAGTGGCTACTACGGTGGATTTGACCAGGACCAGGTATCGGAGGCATTTGACGAAATCCGCCAGATGTGCCGGGAGGCACGCGTCACGGCGCTCGTGGGAACCTGTTGGAAAGAAAGGGAGGGAACCTTCAACGAGATTCGCATCGTCGACCCAAACGGCCAACTCATCGGACGCTACGCGAAGACCTGCCTGACGCGAGGAGATGCGCGGCAGTTCAAACCAGGTATACTTCCCCTGGTGCATGATGCTGCCGACATCCGGTTCGGCACCTTGATTTGCAACGATCTGTGGGTGACCCCCGGTTTCAGTGATGGTCCGAATCCCCACCTATCGTTCCAGCAGGCGAAGTCTGGCGCGCAGGTGATCTTTCATGCGGTCAATAGTGGAAGCGACCAGAGGTATCGTGACTACCATGAATCGAATCTACGAGTTCGATCCGCCGAGGCGCAGTGCCCAATCGTGGTTGTCAATGCTGCCCGAGACAAGCCGGTCAACTGTGCGTCAGGCGTCGTGGATGGATTCGAATACGTTGTGCAACTGCCACGGGCCGGTGAAGTGATTCAAACCGTCGAATTCCATCCGGCTGCTGGGAGTACTCGCTGAAGGGCGATGCGAGATCACTCAGCCGCTGGAAAGTTCGTAGTGAACTGTTAGCTGGTTGGTCCGAGAGGTTTCCGGAATATGTCATGCGAAGAGTCTTAAAGCTACCCGGCCAATGCATGATTCTGCTGGTTCGCGGCTACCAGCGTGGTATTTCGCCGCTGATTGGCCCCAGTTGTCGATTTCAGCCGACCTGCAGTGAATACATGATCGAAGCGATTCGCAAATATGGCGTGTTGCGCGGAGTAGCTCGCGGCCTTTGGCGCATCCTGAGGTGCCATCCGTTTAATCATGGTGGTTTTGATCCACCCTAGAAACGCGTTAACAGCGAAGTTGTTTTTCTGCGTTTCCTAATCCAATCCGTCACCGTCGCATCCAAGTTAAGGCAACCCAATGATGACCAATCGAAGACATTTTTTAGCAACGTGCTCTGCGGGCGTGGCCGGCTCTCTCGCGCTTCAGAGCAGCGCTCGCTCATCCGACGATTCCGCAGAGGCAGTGCCAGGGCGCAAGCACCCGGTTGTTGTTTTTGCCAAGCCCTTACAGCAGATGCAACCCGAAGAACTAGGCCGGCGACTCAAATCGATAGGTGTTGATGGCATCGAGGCGACGCTCCGCAAAGGGGGCCAAATAGAACCCGACAACTTGGGCGAAGAAACCGGCAGGTTGTGTGACAGCCTTGCTCGGCACGACCAACGCATCGTGATTGCAGCCAGCGACATCAATCAACTGAACTCGGCAACCGAACGGCAACTGCGGATATTCGCTAAACACGACATTCCGTACTTTCG
>JANQJJ010000534.1 GCA_028281725.1 Pirellulaceae bacterium
ACTGGTGTTTCCTTGGCGCAGGGCTTCGCTGGCCTGCTGCAGGTTCTCGCGTGTTTGCTGCATCTGCTGTTGGGCATCCTGCAGTTCCTGGCTGCTGGGATTGTCCATCCGATCTTGCAAATCGTCGCTGTCTTGCAACATCTGCTGCTGTTGCTGCCTGAGACGTTCGAGCTGTCTTTCCAGCTCGTCCCGTTGTTCTTCGGTTTCCGCCGCCTGCAGCGCGGCCTGCACCTCGCGGAGTTGCTCGTTCAGATCCTCCTGCCGCGCAGCCAACTCTCGCAGTCGGCTGATTACCTGTCGCAACTCGCCTTGCTCTTGATTCTGCCGCTGATCGGCCAATCGCTCTTCTTCGTAGCGATTTTCTTCACGCTCGAGTTTCAGCTGATCAATCTGTTGTTGCCTGGCCTGCGACCGCCTCGATTGGCTCTGGGAACTTTGCGAACTCTGGGAACGCACCACTTCATGCTCGCGACTCTGAAGACGCAACAGTTCCTGGTAGGCCGCTTGTTCATGCGTGATCGCCACCGGCAAATCGGCCTTAGCCAGTGATTTGGAGGCGACGATCAGTTGCTCGCTGGCGCGCTGCATGCTCTTCAGTGCCTGACCGATGATCTCATCGGCACCCGGCACATTCGCTTCGGCTGCCTTCTCCTCCAACAGCTCGGCGACGTGATCTTGGGATTCGGCCAGTAGAACCAGATCGGGGCCCGTACGCCCGAGCAACTTGTCCCCTCGGGCTTGCCGCAGTACGTTCCATGAACCTACGATCACCTGCTTTTGCAACTCGAGCAATTCTTCCGTCTGCTCATTCCCCTGTTGTCCCTGCTGAGATTCCGATGGCTGCTGCCCCTGCCGAAATATTTCTTCCATCGGTCGCACTTCGGCGAAGAACATGTCGCTGACGGTCCGGCGAATCGCTCCATTGTCATCCTGATCCTCGGCCCAAACGTAGTAAGACAACAATTGCCCCGGCTGGGCGCCAAGCGACTCAAAGTCCACCATCTCTGAAATCTGAACTGCCTTGGCGCTTGGAGCGATTTCCGATTCGATCTCAACCAACTCACCGCCGTATTGGTAACCGATCCCGGCCTTTTGAATAGCAAAATCATCGTTTAGCTTGGCCGCGATATCAAACTCCTGCAGCGGAGAAACCTGGGCATCGCCGCCCGAGGTCAGGCGCAGTTTGACTGCGTTGTTGGGTAACACTTTGGCTCGCAGAGTCACCTCAACAGTATTCTCACGGCCGTCTTCGTCCACCAGCTTTAAATCCCATGTCTGAGACTGGCGTAGTTCGATCGAGGCTTCCACCACACTCTCGGAGTCGTCCGCAGCGGTCAGTGCTATCGAGGTTTCCCCCACACTCTCGGACTCATCCGCAGCGGTCAAAACCATCGGCGGTTTCTCTTGGGAGATCAGCTGAGCAGATACCACAGGTTTGTTCAGTTGCAGTTTCCACGTCAACCGGCTACCAGAGGCAGCCGTTACGCGACGAGTATCGACGACGGTCCGCGGCTCCATCTGCGTGTAGGCTGGATACTCCAGATACGCATCCGCCCTTACCAATGCGGGATACTCGAATACCGATACCCGATAAGCCTTCGTCGTGGCATCATCGTATTCAATGCGATATTCGAACGGGTCACGAATATCGTAGACGTAGGCGGCAAACACGGGATCGCTGAGCGAGCGTTGCATGGCGACTCGAGACTCGGGCGACTGCTCGCCGCGTTGGGCCCCGGTCTGGGAACGAACCAACCAAACCTCGTCGGGTAGTTCCTTTTCAAAACGGACTGTCACAATCAAACTGGACCTTCGCTCGACCGCTGCATCTCCCGGTTGAACGAGCGGCTGGTCCAGGGCTGAACGTAGGGAGCTGGGGAGCACGGCTGCCGATACGGCATCGGGCGCCTTCCACAGTCCTACGCCGACCAGCGCCACGCAAACCAGCGCTGGCACATTGGCTAACCAGGCTAGAGCCAGCTGCATCGAAGAGACCATGGTTTTCCAGTGGTACGTGACATCATGCCGAATGGCTTCTGAAATCACACTCCGCTGTAGGTATCCGAACGAACCATCGACCATCTGCGGACGGATGCCGACCGCCGTGGTCAACGATTGATTGAGCGAGGGAAACTGCTTTTCGACTCGCTGGGCCACCTCTCCTAGATTGCTCCCTCGCACGCTAAGCAACATCCAGGTTCCCACCACGGCTAGAGCAGAACCACCCAACCACCACCAGGGTGTTTCCGCTGGCAGGACAAAACCACCGCGCATGGCACTGGCCAACGCGTAACCAATCAGGGCGGAAAGAAACCATACGAGTGCCAAGCACCACCCTAGACGTAGCGAACGCAGCCGTCTGGCGACGCCCAACAATCGTTTTTGTAGCCGAGTGTCCATGATTAGGTATCCGCGGAATGATCTGTCCTATCTACCAGGAGATCTCGCTATGACGTAGCGAGCAACCCTCTGGCGTTCTTTCTCGCCAAATATCCGGCCCACAACGTCTCGACGGCTAACACGACGATACCAGCCACAATCGCCCACTGCCACAAACGCTGTCTGCTTTCGAGTTCCTCAACCTGCAGCTGCCGGGTTGCTTCCCTTCGTTCGGCATCCGAAACCACTTTGCCGAGGGCGACTCCGTACTGTTCCAACACGTCGACGTCCAACGACCGCAACTGACTTTCACTGGCGGGTACCTGAATGGCAATCTGCCGTCGCAAATCATCGGACTCCAGCCAGTAGAGCCCGGGCTTCATCAGCCGCACCCGCCCAGCTTCGATTGGCGAATGCAAGGCTTCGATGCCGGACATGTCTAAAATCTTCAGATCGCTAAACTCATGGACGTCGATCTCTTCGCCAACCTCGTAGGTCAGCTGCATCTGCCTGGACCGCCCGGTCGGATCGAGCATCCCAAACAGAATTGGCACAAACTTACTCGACAGCCCAAGCCCACTGCCCTCGGGCTGCCAGCCGGAGGCCAGCATCCAGATGCTTCCTTGGCCCACGGACTGTTGCACCAACATCGGCGTTTCGTCGTCAAAGCTGGCCACCACGCGCAGCGAATCGTCTTCGGGCAACTCGACCCGGCGATGAGACCAAAATCGAATCTTGCTAAAGTCATTGAACCTGGGATCCGCAAACGGTGCAAACACGGGATGCCTGAAGTCAATGGAAGACAGGAGCGCAAAGTCCTCGGTTTCTGCCTCGGTCACGCGAACCCCTTCGATATCCCATAGCTGTTCCAGCAGGCCGCGCTGCAAGTTGGCGTCGCCGCTGGGCCGAGCCAGACAAACAATCACGACTCCGCCTTGATCAGCAAAGGCCCGCAACGCTTCGGCGTGGGCGCCTAGTTCCGCCATGGGCTCCAGCACGATCGCTTGCACTTCGCTATTGCCGGCCGTGCCAGGCAACTCATGCGGCTCAATGACAGAAACCTCGCGGCGAGTTATCTGCGTGCTTAGCGGCGCCTGTTTCAGAAAGTAGCTCAGGTCTTCCTCTGGACGAGAGGGGCGCGGCCCAACGAATGCGATGCGTTCCCAAGTAGAAACCACGTCGGCCACGTAGACCTCATTATCCGCCTGCCAGGCATCTCCCATCAAGACGATGCGATCCGAGCCTGACGGTCTCGGCGCGACAGGGATCACCCGCACTTGGCCAGCAGGTACTTGCACCGTCGTCGACTGTGCGGCGATCGGACCGTTCGAATCGCCCCACGCCAACTGGAACGCCTGCCGGGCTGAGTCTTCGTTGTTTTCAATCCGCACCCGGTAGCCGTTTCCGGACTCCTCATTTCCTTTCTGAGCATCCCCTTCCTGAGCAAAGATCAGGCTGGGGCGCGCGTTGCCTGGCGTCTGAGGCAGGATCCGCCGTACGTCCAACCCAATCGACTCGGGCCACGGATATCCCTGCAGCGGCTCCAACTCACTTCCCACGTGCAAATCGCTAATCAACACAATCCTGCTCTCGGCCGCCGGGTCAATTCGCCCGGAAATGGTGGCCGCACTGACTGTATCGGCGACGGCCTTGAGGCCCTGAGCCAATTCGGTTCGATACCAAGTCGGCTTTAACTCGCCGATTGCCGCACGAACCGTCTGCTGAGTCGCAGCGGAGTCGATGACCTCTTCATTATCCAGCGGCACAATCGTGGAGAGTTGGCGGTCCACGGTATACAGCGCCACGTGATCTCCGCTGCCAAGCGAATCGAGCAAGTCCGTTAGCTCCTGCTGGGCCGCTTGCCATACATCGGCGCGCTGCATGCTGGCGCTGGTATCGAGCAAGATAACGATGTTCCGACCGGACAGAGCCCCGCCGAGAAGGCTCTGCTGGCGCAAGTAGGGTCGCGCGAACGCCAGCGTAATCAGGACGATCGCTAGTGCCCTGAGCAACAACAGCAAGAGGTTGTCGAGTCGGCTGCGGCGGGTCAATTGCGGAGGAGACGGGGACAAAAACATCAGCGAGCTAAACTGCATCTGCCCCTGAGGTTGCCGCCTGATCAAATGAAAAATGACGGGCCCGACAATGGTCAGTGCGGCAAGAACGTAGATTGGAGTCAGCAATCCCACGGGCTAGCTCCTCACCGCTTCATGCGTTGGCGCGGCAGCTTGTTTCCGGCCACGCGTTGTCCTAGCCTCAACCGCATTGGCCTTCAGGCTAGCCGGTTTGCTAATCAGTTCCAGCAGGGCGACGTCCAGCGGCTGATCGATGGTCAGCGTCAGCATGCGCGCGGCCCGGCGATGGCACAGATCGACCAGTTGCTGTTGGTGGGAATCGAATCGACGTCGATACTCGGCTTGGGCTGCTTGCGGATCGACGTAGATCTCTCGGCGCGTCTCCATGTCCGTGAGCATCGCGCTTTTCTCAAGCGACAAATCGACCTCGCTCGCATCTAGCACGCGAATGACCAAAATCTCATGCCCCCGCCCTCGCAGGTAACCAAGCGGCTGGGACAACGTTTCAGGATCGGTCAGCAAATCCGAGATGAGAACGACCAATCCGCGGCGCCGCGACAACCCAGCCAAGTGGGACAGGGCTTCTCCTAGATTCGAGTCGGCGCCCGCGCTGTCACGATCAAGCAATCGCATGAGCTGCTGCAGATGGCCATTGCGGTGACGTGGCGGCAAGTAGTCGGGTGACTCGTTGCCACAAGTCATGATACCTACCACGTCACGTTGCAACGTCAGATAGTACGCCAGAGTAGCGGCCAACGTGCGAGCATACTCAGCCTTGGAATAGCCCTCTCGCCCGTAGGCCATCGATCGACTTTGATCGATGGCGATGTAGCAGCGGCGATTCGTTTCATCTTCATACTGTTTGATGTAAACCCGGTCGGTCCGAGCCAGCAATTTCCAGTCTAAATTCCGCGGATCGTCTCCCAAGACATAAGGCCGGTACTCGGCGAACTCCACGGAAAACCCGCGCAGTGGGCTACGGTGAATTCCGCTGGCAAATCCTTCCACAATTGTCTTGGCTCGCAACGTGAGATTCTTGATCTGCATGATCGCCGCGGGATCAATAAACTGGCGCCGACGAGTCGTCGCTGTATTACTTGAATCTTGACCAGCCATTATTTCCCCGCATGATGCTAGACCGCCGGCACGCTTTTTAGGAGCGTATCGATGCAGTCCTCAATCGTGACTCCCTCTGCCTCAGCCTTGTAGTTGAGCAACACTCGATGTCTCAGCGTAGGCGCTGCCAATTCCCGAACATCATCTGCTGTCGCGTGTGAACGGCCTTCGAGCAAAGCACGGGCCTTGGCACCGAGCACCAAAGTCTGCGCCGCACGCAGGCCGGCGCCCCAGCTGACCCAGTCGTTTACAAAACTGGTAGCCTCACTGCGACCGGGGCGTGTTGCCGCTACCAGCCGCACCGCATAGTCAGCCGTCTCACGCGCGACCGGTACCCGCCGTACGACTTCCTGGAATTTCAATACGTCTTCACCGCTAAACAATTGCTCAATCGGTTCTGGTCGACTCGACGTCGTCTGGAGCACCACGGTGAGTTCCTCGTCATGCGGCAGATAGTCGATCAGTACGTTGAACATAAACCGATCGAGCTGTGCCTCAGGCAATGGGTATGTGCCTTCCATTTCGATCGGATTCTGGGTTGCCAGTACGAAAAAAGGCTCCTCGAGCACATACCGTTTTCCGGCGACCGTGACCTGATGCTCCTGCATGGCTTCGAGCAGAGCGGCTTGTGTTTTCGGAGGCGTTCGATTGATCTCGTCGGCGAGAATCACATTCGCAAAAATCGGTCCGTGGACGAACTGCATCTCGCGTCCACCGTCATCCCGCTGCTCGAGAATTTCCGTGCCGGTAATGTCCGACGGCATCAGGTCCGGTGTGAACTGAATGCGTTGGAACTTGAGGTGAAAGATTTGGGCAACGCTTCGAACGAGCAACGTCTTGGCCAGTCCGGGGGCACCGGTAATGAGACAGTGCCCGCCGGCAAGCAGGCTAATCAACAACTGCTGCACCACATCCCTTTGGCCGACAATGGTCTTGGAAAGCTCAGCATCAATTCTGTCGCGGCTCTCGCGTAGATGCTCCACCACCTGCTGTTCTTGCTCGTCGGACAATAATTCGATGCTCACGGAAGTTCTTTCTAAGTTGATTCTTTCGGAGGCCGCGAGCCGCTCCACGCAGGCTCGCCGGGCATACCGGACAAGAGGACCAGCTGAGCGGACCAAGCCACCGCCATCAGTGCGTCATCGCATACGTCACGATATTGATTCCCAGGGGATACGATTTCTTCACTGCATATTGCTCGAAATATTCGTGATTCTCACCTTCACGCTCCCACCCATCTCCCAGATCGGTGTTGTGGCAGATGAAGACCATCATTCTTCCATCGTCGTCATAGATCGCTCGGTAGTTCGCGCTACTGGTATCGCTTCCATAGCGTCCCTCATATCGATAGCCGCTATAGAATGCATGGATCGAAGGCACCTGAGGTCGATCCTGCAAGTCGTATACACAATGAAAAATCTCGTGCTCTAGCGGCACATCTTTGGGCTCACGCTCGGGAAATACGCGTTTGATCTGACTGTAAAAATTATACCATTCATCGTCACCCCAGAAATCGTCGACCATCATAAAGCCGCCATTGAGACAGTATCTCCTCAAACCGGCCACCTCGTCCTCACTCAAAACCATGTTCCCCGGCTCGATCATGTAGAGAAAGGGATAGTCGAACAGTGCCGGATCGGTCAGTTCGAGAAAGATCGGATCCGGGTTGACTTTCATGGCGGTCAACTGCTGGAGCCGCAAGGAAAAATTCAGATCGCTGTCGGGATGGTCCGTGCGCCATTTTCCCCTATGACCGCCGTAGCTACGCCCACCATATCCATCCGAGTATTTGACTCGGACGAAGGTAAAGACGTCGTGCTTGAACTGCTCGTCGATCTCCCAGACCGGAACACCGCGACGATCGCCTGACATTCGACTCCTTCCCTGCCAACCGAACTGCATGGCCACCAGGGCTGTCGATAGAACGCCAACGAGCAGCACCGAAAGTGCGGTCACTTTTTGGGGAAACCTTGTCATTACCTAAAGCCCAATGGGTTCTTCCGTTTCGGGACGCGGCGGTTGACCGACGTCGGGTGCCGCGATCCTGATATCGCTCCCCGCAGCCTCATCTTCGACCTCAGCATGCAAACTGCGGTGAATGCGAACAAGCAGTTTCTGTGCCTCACGATATCTGGGCGACTGCTCGAGCGCCATCAAGACTTCGAGCCTCGCCTCTACCATCTTATCTGACTGAACAAGCATCTCGGCAAGTTCGTAGTGCAGGCCGGCTGGATCGAGCGGGTCCATTTCCTGAAGCGCCCGCAGGGAGTTGAGCGTTTTCTGGGGTTGACCAAGCTGCCTGGCCGATTCGACAAGCCCCTCGTGACCGATGGGAATCAGCGGCTGAACGGCGAGCAACTTGGCAGAATAGGCGGCCAAATCCGGCCAGTTTTCATCCTCGCGACTCAGTTCGATCAACCGCGTGAGCGCTGCGGCGCGATCACCGGCCAATCCGCAAATCTTCTGCAAAATCTCTTTTTCCGCCTCGATCTTGCCCATTTGACGAGCAATCTGTGCTGATAAGTCGAGCGTTCCTCCCGGTTCGGCATCGTCTGGAAAGAGCTCCCGCAAGCGGCCGGCCGCCTCCCAAGCTTCGTCCCACTTCCGGGCGCCGGCCAGCTGCCGTACGAGTTGCCGCTGGGCGACGTAGCTTTGCGGGTTTTCCGCCAACCACTCCTTCAGCTGGGCCTCAGACGCCGGCTCAGGCAATCCTTCGCGACCAAAATCGACATCGGACGCAAAGGCTTCGGCTGCCCCAGTGATGTACTCCTCAAAATCCTTATCCAACAACTCCGTATCCCCCAACCGCCGCGCAAATGCCTCCTGCATAGGCACGCCAACGCCCAAATCCTCCAGCAGCTTGAGCATCAGAGGCAGGCCATGTCGGTCAATCAAGTATCGGACCGCCAGAGACGACTCGAAATAGGCAAACTGCAAATGGAGTGGACTCTTGGGATTCAGAAAAGCGCCGCTGAGCTCCGACAGGGGTACCAAGTCTTCGCCCAGGATCATTCCCTTGTACAGGGGATTCATCCGCTGTCCCCAACTGGGATCGCGTTGCAGCTCTTCGTAAACGGAAATGCCCTCGCTGAGCCAACGCGGCATTCGATTCTTGGTTTTTTGAAGCGTGATGACGTGACAAAATTCATGCCACAAAACGCTTTCCCAATTCGACGGAGACTCTCCCTGTGACGCCGGACTATTGGCGGTAATCAAACTGCCAAAACAGACCCCCAGAAAACCGGCGCCGCCGGGCAGGCCAAACGTACGAATGGCAAAGTCACTCTGCTGGGGAAAAATTTCAACTGTTACCGGCCGGTCCAGCTCGACGGCATACTTGGCGCTAAGCGTCTCCTTGGCCTCGAGCAATAACTCGGCCACTCTGGGACCGTAGATCTTCGCTTCCCGAGCATCCATGCGAATAATGAATCCGGGAACTTCGATCGTCGTGAACTTTGAAATGCGATCATGCAGAGTCTTCAGGTTGAACGCGACGACGTTGTACTTGTCGGCTTGCGAAACCTGGTCCACGATGGACCAGCCTTCGTCGTCGGCGCCAACACGCAGCAGATCTTGAGCCAGTTGAAATTTCGCGGGTAGGTAATTGGGATCCAACCGCAACGAGCGCCGCTGATACTTCACGCCTTCGACAAATCGGTAATGCTGCGAGAGCGTTTTGCCAATCCAATAGTCGACGGCCGGATTGACGGACCACGTCTCCAGCCCCTTCTTGCGATACTCGCCCTCCTCACGATAGTCGCCTTGCAGATGTGCGATGGCAGCCTTGAGGGCCCAAGCCAATGGATGCGACGCATTGACGGCGAGGACTTCATCCAACACGCCTTGCGCCTCATCGTAGCTCTCCGAATCAATCAAGTTCCTTGCATGCAGCAGCAAACTTTCCGCATGCTGCGGATTCAGCTCCAGGGCCGTCATCAGGCTCTCTGCGGCGCGCCGGGAATCCGACGGCGCCCAGGCTCGAGCGAGCAAGTATCGGATATAGGGATCCTCGGGCTCAAGCTCGACTGCCAACTGCAACGACTTGGCGGCTTCTTGAAAATCGGCTTTGTCGAGTGCCAGTTCGGCAACAGCCAGATGCGCCGCAACGTACTTGGAATCGCTTTTCAGAGGCCGATCGAAGAAGGCCTCCAGCACGTTCCGCGCATCCTCGCCTTGCCCAAGTAGGTATTTGCCGAGCGCGAGCAAGTTTTCACGATCTGAGTAGCGCCAGGGCGCCGACTGGACCAACGCGGGTATTTCGTCGAGCAGCGCGTCGCCCTTTTCGTGCTCGCCACAATAGCGATAGGCCTCCGCACCCAGTATGCGAAGCGAAATGCTGCTGGAAAACTTGGTCTGAACCTGTTCGTAGACTTCCCGCGCGTCCTGATATCGGCCGGTCGCCAGCAACGCCTGGATCAACTTGCGGGACCAGAAATCATTCCAGATTCCCTTCTCAACCTCTGCCCTGGTCAGCTCGATGCACGTGTCATAGTCGCCCTGAAAAAATGCCGCCTCCGCCTGTGCGAAATCGGCGGCATCCACCGGCGCGCTGGCACATAAAAGTAGCACGCCGCAACCAAGCACCGGCGACAACCTCCTCCTGCGATGGCAGTCGCTTCGCCTGGCTATCGTCGACAGAGCAAACATCAAGAATCCACTGAACGGTTGAAAGAAAAAAGGGTTCCGTCCGCCCGGTCGCAGCCCAAGAGTAAGTTTCCAACATAGCTAACTGGCGGCCAGATTGCACCCACCCAGAGATGGACAGACAGCTCGTAACTTGAACCCCGGTCCCGAGCTCAAGTTACGCTCTGGTCGCACGCTTCTGGAACAGTTCGGCAACAACGAAGCCACCCCAGTCGCCGTTCCGCGGGTTTTACCCCATCCCCCCTAGTCCTCGCTGCTTCCACTTGCGCTGCGGGGCAGCGGAGGAGCCTTTTAACAGACGCTAACAGAGCACAGCGGAGTCGGACTCAGTGGCCGCAGTTTCGACTTCGAACGCCACCAGAGTTGGATCGGTCGTCCGGTGGTCGGCTCTAGTAAGTGAGCGGTTAGGTGTTAGTCGCCGGAGTTCTTGGACGAGCAGACCTTCGCCGCAGCCCCTCCGCGTTCTCCGCTTCCTCCTGTTAAAATTGGCTGCTCTGAATCTCTCGATGCGGGTCTAAAACAACATAGGGACCAGGCAACCGCCGCAATAGACCCTTTACGGGTCCGGGTCCCTTAGGGTCTGCTGAAGTTCTTGGGTCTCCAGTCGGGATCTCGCTCGAAAAACATCAGGTGTTGCCAAGGCAGGCCGTCATATTGCTTGGTAAGTCGCAATCCGTTGGCCTTGTATTCTTTCAGTATCTGACGCTTGCTCATCTTGTGCAGCGGCAAAATCGGTACCGTGCGATCCTCCTCGCGATACTCTAGCAGCGCGATCAGCCCCTCCGGTTTTAAACTCTTCCTGATTCCCGCGAGCATCTGTTCCGGATGAGAAAATTCGTGATACACGTCAACCATCAAGACTAAATCGACCTCACCGGCCGGCAGCTTGGGATCTGCAATCGTCCCCAGGATCGGCTCGATATTGGTCACCCCTTGCTCCCGGCCACGAAGCTCCAGCAGATGCAACATTTCCTGCTGGATATCGACCGCCAAGACTTTTCCGTCGGGAGCCACTTCCTTGGCCATCATCAGCGAGTAAAAACCGTTCCCGCAGCCGATATCGCAGACGACCATTCCCGGTTTTAGCCCCAACTGTTTCATTACTTCGCTGGGGCGTTCTTCCTCTTCTCGCGTTTCACGAATAAGCCACGGAGCCCCGCGAATTCCCATGGTTGGCGCGATGGTTCGGCCCAGGTACTTCGTCCTGGCAGGCGGAATGGCTTGACGGCTTTCGTCATTGCGCTGCGCTAGGGCTTTGCTAGGTGTCCAAGCCGTGCCGGTGAACAACGCGCTGACAACCCAAAGCAGTACCCAAAGCAACTTGCGTAAAACCGCAGCCATTAGCGGCTCTCCCTAGTTAATTACTGGTGCGATCAAATGGTATCCGAGATTCTCTGGCAGCCGCACGATAGCACCGCGCGGCCGCCCCGTGGATGCCAGCGTCTGCCGAGTGTCACCTTACACCAAGTGGTTTTGAAAATCGAATGGGTTCGCCTAGTGCTTGGGTTTGGCAACGACGATCTGAACCGGCATTGTCCAGATATCTATTCTCTTGGCTTGCCCTATCTCGAAGCCCGCCTCAGCCAACGACCTTTCGGCGTCAATCGGTTGGCAATCGACGATGTGCGGAAAATGCTGGTGCATCCAGACGTACGTTTTCTCCAGTAGGCTCGCTTGCTCGCCGCTAGGGACCGTCGACATGGAAACGATGCCCAACCGCCCCCCCGGTTTGAGAACGCGTTTGGCCTCGGCCAATACGGTGGGGATATCCGTCAGTGGAAACAATTCGAGTGTAAAACTGGAAAACACCGCGTCAAACTTCCCGTCTTCGTAGGGCATTTGGCGAGCATCCCCGGTGTCGAGCGTCACGTGATCTTGCAGTTGGCGATCTTGAAGCTTACGTCCCGCCACATCCTGCATGCCGTCAGAGATATCGATCCCATAGACCTCGCCGGCTGCCCCAGCGCTAACCGCAAAGGCGATCAAACTGTTCCCGGTCCCAAAACCGATTTCCAGAACGGTTTCGCCGGTGACAACCGCGAGCATATCCTCGCCAGCCTCCCTGGCGCGATGCTCACCCGCATCGGCAATCAAATCATAGGCACGACTGATGCGATCATAGAAGCCGGAATTGTTTTCTCGTTGGTTGTCCATCGATCATCCTCATTTGTCTTCAACGATCCGCGAGGTTATGTAGGACCACTGCCGGCGGGGCTGGGCGCGGCATCAGTCTCCATGGCGCCTTCGATTTGCGTCGCCTTCCCCAGCCACCCAAACTCAACCGCCGAGTGAAAAGTAAACGCCGCGCACGTGCTGCGCGCCACGTCCATGCGCATTGTAACGTACTTGCGCGGCTGCGATTGGGGTGAGAGCAGGCAAGCGCGGTGACCTGGCTTAGCGAAACACTAGGGCTTGCGGACTAACTCGTGAAACGCCTGGCTCAGTTGCCTGGTCGTCGCGCCGACGGTACCGTCCCCGATGGGCCGATCGTCCAGCTTAATCACCGGAATGACCTCGGCGGCGCTACCAGTCAAGAAACACTCGTCTGCTACGTAGATATCGTATCGAGTGAAGGGGATCTCCTGAACTTCCATGCCGGCCGCCTGAGCCAATTCGATGACCGCATTGCGCGTAATGCCCTCGAGAATACCGGCGTCGATCGGTGGAGTGATTAACTTGCCACGACGCAAGATGAAGATATTGTCACCGGTACACTCGGCGACCTCACCGCGGTGATTCAGCATCAACGCTTCCAGACAACCGGCACGCTTGCCCTCAAGCTTGGCCATCACGTTGTTCAGGTAGTTGAGCGACTTGATACGAGGACTCAGCGCAGCGGGATGATTACGGATCGTGGCAGCGGTAATAATCTCCAAACCGTTCTCGTAAAGTTCTTTCGGGTACAGCTCAATATGGTCGGCAATAATGATGACTTGAGGATTCGAGGTCCTAGTCGGATCAATTCCCAGCGAACCGGCGCCACGCGTCACGACTAACCGGATATATGCGTCGGACAGGCTGTTGTGCTTGAGTGTCTCGCGCACCGCATCTGCCATCTCTTCGCGGCTCATCGGAATCGTCAGCATGATTGCCTTGGCGGACTCGTATAATCGGTCCAGATGCGCTGCCAAGCGAAACACGTTCCCCGAATAGGCTCGCATACCTTCGAAAACGCCATCCCCGTATAGGAGTCCGTGGTCATAGACACTGATCTTGGCATCCGCCTTGGGATAGAACTGACCGTTGATAAAAATCTCGACTGAAGACATGCTGGAAACTCGACCTGCTAATCCTGCGGGTAGCTACTACGGGACTCAAACGCAAGCCTACCAGCGTAACCGACACTCGGTACCTTGGCGAGTCATGTCGTGGCTGCCAGCGGCAGCCGTCGGTCAGCAAGAGAGTTCCGGCACGCGCGAGGTTCGCGAAAACCGGAATCAGGCACCCTTAAGTGGAAAAAGCACCGAGGTTCCTTCCCCCGGTGCTTGGTCGATTGGCTTACGTGATGGCGCTGCTCACTGGAGCAAGTTTTACCAAGGCGCGCGAACCGGATAGACGCCAAACTGTCGCGTATGGCTAGGCCAATTAGGCGTCGCATAAAAAAGGCCTCCGGCAGAAGGCATCGCCGCTGGGCCGAACTGATGATAAATCGGAGTCATCGTGTTTCGCGATACTCCCCACGAGTAGTTTTGCTGCATCATGGCGGTAGGCGGTACGACCAAGGCGGTTGGCTGACCATACTGCAGATAGTAGTTCTGCCCATGCCAGGGGCGCTTCGACGCGTGGCGCTGAGCCCACTTGTCGCCGCGAGCCGCAAATCCAGCTTTAAATTTTCGGCCGCCAGGACGCTCCGCCATCACGGTCGACTGAGTCGCCAGACCCGCTACGCACAAGGCGCCCAAAAGTATCCAATTTTTCATCCGTTTCATCCTCATTGTGCCGTGGGTGCATGGCTGACCATGCCGCTAATTGGGTAATACGAATCTGGTGCATTCGAGCGGAACCGCGTCAGCCCACGTAGTCCGGCCGCCTCACCTTCTACGCAGGGCAGGCCGCACTACGGTCGCGCAAGGGAAATCGATTTCAGTATGCCACTGGCCATCGTACGCAGTGGTGGCGAGTAATATCGAACGCTGGTTCGATTCAGGCCCCGCCCTTGGTCGTAGTAGCTGTGGTAGCGGTGTCTGTGCGCGTGCATCAGTTCGTGAGGGTACAGGGGCTGGTAGGTGTAGTACGTATGGCCGGCCCATTGCGGAACGGGGACAGGCGCCAGGTACATCTGCGCGGTCGCCTGATTGGACATTCCCTGTGTGTACTGATTTGCGAACAGTTGATCTCCGCTACCAACAACATACTCTTGGCCGTTGGCGGAATCTAAAAAACTGAAGGCCGCAAGCACGGCGACAGCATGAAGAAGCTTGGCTGCCAAACGCATGGACTGTTCTCCCTTTCCCTCGGTGACCACGTTAGATCGAATTTCGATGATTAGCTCGAAAGCGCGACAGATTTCCATCCGTGTGACGCTCT
>JANQJJ010000564.1 GCA_028281725.1 Pirellulaceae bacterium
AACCGGCGCGTCGGAACGCGACGCGCCGGTTCGAGAACGGCTGTAGCAAGCAGCGCCACCTGACGTGGGTCTGAGGCGCCCGGTTGCGGAGCTAGTACATGTCGTGATCGCCGCCGTGGCCCTTGGCTCCGCCCTTGTCGGCCTTTGGCTTCTCGGCCACAAGCGCGTCGCTGGTGAGCAACAGGGTGGCAACGCTGGATGCGTTTGCCAGCGCGGTGCGGGTTACCTTGGTTGGGTCGATCACGCCAGCCTTAACCATGTCTTCGTAGTTGTCGGTCAACGCGTTGTAGCCCAGGTTGCCCTTTTGATCAGAGACCTTTTCGCAGACGATGCCACCGTCTTTGCCGGCGTTATCGCTGATCATCGTCAGTGGAGCGCGGCATGAGCGGAGGATGATGTTGTAGCCAATTTGCTCATCTTGGCTGAGGCTTTCATCGACCTTCAGGCTGCTGCTGGCGCGAAGCAAAGCGACGCCACCACCGGGCAGAATTCCCTCTTCGACGGCAGCGCGGGTGGCGTGGAGCGCATCTTCGACGCGAGCCTTTTTCTCTTTCATCTCGCTTTCGGTCGCCGCACCCACGTTGACCTTGGCGACACCTCCGGCCAGTTTGGCCAGCCGTTCGTCGAGCTTTTCGCGGTCGTAGTCGCTGGTGGTGTTTTCGATCTCGCGGCGGATCTGATCGATGCGTCCCTTGATGTCGGAACTCTTGCCGGCGCCTTCGATGATCGTGGTGTTATCCTTGTCAATGATCACCTTCTTGGCTCGTCCCAATTCGGCCAGACCAACCGACTCGAGTTTGGTTCCGAGCGCTTCGAAAATGGCTTGGCCACCGGTCAGGATGGCGATGTCTTCCATCATCGCTTTGCGTCGGTCGCCATAACCAGGAGCTTTGACGGCGCAGATGTTGAGTGTGCCTCGTAGGCGATTGATGACCAGAGTCGCCAGAGCCTCTCCGTCGACATCTTCGGCGATGATCAGGAGAGGTTTGCCTTGCTGGACAACTTGCTCCAGCACTGGGACCAAATCTTTGATATTCGAAATCTTCTTCTCGAAAACCAGGACGTACGGATCTTCCAGAACCGCCTCCATGCTCGTCATGTCAGACACGAAGTAAGGCGACAGGTAACCGCGATCAAACTGCATACCTTCGACGAATTCCAGATCGGTGTGCAGGCTTTTGCCTTCGTCGACCGTTACGACGCCGTCCTTGCCAACCTTTTCCATTGCGTCGGCCAGCAGGTCTCCGATTTCGCGATCGTTGTTAGCTGCGATCGAAGCCACGTTGGCCATTTCGCCCTTTTCGCGAATCTTGATCGACATCTTGTGAAGCTTTTCGGTAATGGCGGCCACTGCCTTTTCCATACCGGCTTTCATCTGGATTGGATTGACGCCGGCGACAACCGACCTCAGCCCCTCGTTGAAGATCGCTTCGGCCATGACGGTTGCCGTGGTCGTTCCGTCGCCAGCGACATCGCTGGTCTTGCTGGCCACTTCGCGGACCATACGAGCACCCATGTTCTCGTAGACGTCCTCCAGGTCGATTTCCTTGGCTACCGTCACACCGTCTTTAGTGACCGTTGGGCTACCAAAGCTCTTTTGCAGGATGACGTTGCGGCCTTTCGGGCCCAGGGTTACTTTGACTGCTCGGGCAAGCTTAGAAACGCCGCGGCGAATCGCTTCCCGTGCTTCTTGATCAAATGCAATGATCTTTGCCATTGTTGTATTTACTCCGGAGTTTGGATTTTTGTGTAGCGGGTTGGTGTTGGGTGGATCTACTGACCTGCCAGGCGATGTGGCATGTTATTCGAGGACGGCCAGGACTTCACTTTCGCTCATCAGGACATATTCCACGTCACCGATTTCAATGTTCTCGCCGGCATAGCTGGTGAATAGGACACGATCGCCGACCTGGACCTGCATTTCGCCGCGACTGCCATCATCGAGAAGCTTTCCGTCGCCGACGCTTACAATCGTTCCCCGGGTGGGCTTGTCTTTGGCACTATCCGGCAGGTAGATGCCGCCTTCGGTACGCTCCTCGGACGCCTCACGCTGAACGACGATTCTGTCTCCGAGGGGCTGCAAGTTAACTTGGGTTGATGCTTTCTTTTTCGTAGCCGTCGCCATGAGCGGCACTCCTCCACAGTGTTTCTTGGTGAGGGTAAACGTAAGTATGGAAAACCGACCATCGAGTCCTCCCAGGAGGCGAGGGCCAGTCAAAAAGGCACAGAAATGGTTGCCGCTTCCGAACAGCAAAGCGTGTGCCACACCGCACCTGACCTTGGATTCCATGCTTGGCTGGCGGCACTAGCGAAGAATTGGCCCCACGTCGTGGATGCTGCCAAATTGACACCAAGGCCCTTCTCGCACGGGAACCATTTGATTTTTCACTCGCGATGCGCCCAGAATGGGGCCTCATTTTGCCTTAGAGACTGTTCGCTCACTCCCCGACAGCCGTCCCGAGGCAGAGTTCCAGGCCCAAAATTCCATTCAGCAAAGGACGTTCGGAACCGATGGCACGCTACACGATCGAGGAATTTGTTCAGTCGACGGTCCAGGACGAGTCTGCCAACGACTACTTTCAGCTGGAAAATGACCGCATGCTGGAGGTCAATCTCGACTCGATGGTCTGGATGAAGGCGGGCGCCATGGTTGCCTACGTCGGGCAGATCAAATTCACGCGGGAAGGGCTTTTAGATAAGGGGCTCGGCTCGCTCCTGAAACGCAGCGTCACGGGAGAGGGGGCCAAGCTGACCAAAGCGGAGGGACGCGGCCGTCTCTATTTGGCCGATAGTGGCAAAACCATTCAGATCCTGCGGCTTGAAGGCGACGCGATTTTCGTCAATGGCAGTGACCTTCTGGCGTTCGAACCGACGGTCGACTGGGAAATCAAAATGATGAAGAAACTGGCAGCCATGGTTTCCGGCGGATTTTTCAATGTTCGGCTGAGCGGGACCGGGCTGATCGCGATCACCACCCACTTTGAACCGATCAGCCTACGCGTCAAGCCTGGGCAGCCGGTTCGAACGGATCCGAACGCGACAATTGCCTGGTCGGGCAACCTGCAACCGGAGTTTAAGACCGACGTTTCCCTTAAAAGCTTCTTCGGACGAGGTAGTGGCGAATCGATTCAGATGGAATTCAACGGCGATGGCTTTGTCGTTGTCCAGCCGTACGAAGAAGTGAGCTTCCAACATGCGGCCGCCGCTGGTGGATAACGCCTCGGTGGCAGCCCGACCCATCTGCCGCGCGAGACCGCCCGGCCGCCCCCTGATCAACCTGGACCGATGCATTCATGTCGCAAACGTACTCTGACCAGCAACTCCAAGCCTATCTCGATGAAACGCTTTCTGCCGACCTCATGGCCGCTTTAGAACGGGATTTACGCGGCGATGACAGCCTCCGGCAGCGGCTCGTCGGGCTAGTCGGCATGCGTGAGGCGGGGGTGCACGGGTTAGGGGAGATATGGCGTCGCAACCGGCTCAGCTGCCCCACCAGGCAGCAGCTGGGAGGCTTCCTGCTCGGTGCGATTGACGATCAACTCCAGATGTACATTCAATTCCATCTCGACGAAATCGGCTGCAGGTTGTGCCATGCGAATCTGGAGGATCTGCAGCGGCAAAGGACGGAGCAATTGGCCGCAGCCCAGATGAGAAGGCGGCGCTACTTTCAGAGCAGCGCGGGTTATCTCAGCGCCCACAGCCGCGACTAGCAAGTAACGATTGTCGCAAGCACGGCATCCCGAGCACGAACCTATTGCATCAGGGAGTCCAACCGAGCCAAAGCGACCATCAGCTGGTGCCACTGAATCACCAATTCGAACGTGTCCCGCTGTTCGCTGTCGCACCGGTCAAAACCGATTTCGCTGATGCTGACCGAGTTTCCCAGCACCATAATGCCCTGGATCACAGCAGCTTCGCCTTTCTGATTCGGTGTCAGTTCTTCATCTTCGTAGACGGGAATCACCTGCTGCATCGCCCGATGCACCACCCAGAGAGCTGCCTTTTCCGCGTCGTCCGCTGAGATTACTGTGCGTACATTTCCGCTTTGAACGTAGTATTTTGCCATGACTTCTTCCTTGGTCGGTTATAAAGGTGACATCCGCAGTTTTTGGTCCAGCCATGCCGGCGCCGGAGCCGCGGTTGGGTCGCGATTCGGCAGGCCCTGGGCTTCCAACTCAACTGCCCGGTACCACGATTTATCGCTGGGGCGGTGACAACTTTGGTCCATCCCGGCAAACTTCCTCCCTTTTTTTGAAAGAACCGGCTTCTGGATTCTCGTTTCGCCGGTCACGAGCCAGCGAAACAAAGCTTGACCACTCGGGTTAATGACAACGGACGCGGTCCGATCTTTCCGGGCTCCAGTTCCGCTGCCAGTGGCTCACCGCATTGACTTGCCACCGCGTTTTTTCCGCAGACGTGTCCGACGAAGGTAACTAGAATGGATTACCTTCCCCATGTTCTCTACCTGTTATCCTCCCTCCACTTCCCACCATCCTGACCCAGGAGTCTCCGATGACCCGTCGGCCGAGTAATCACCGTCAATTGGAACGTAGATCCGGGAAAGTCCTGCTGATCTCCCTCTTGCTCATCGCGCTGTTGGGAAGCGGTGGATACGCGTGGTACCGGTTCCGAGGGAACGCCCCTTCTAGCGCGGACCAGCCCTTGACGGCCGCCGTCATACGAGGGCCATTCGACCACATCGTGTTGGAACAGGGCGAAGTCGAAAGCAGCAGCAACATCGATGTGATCTGTGAAGTCGAAGGGCGCGGCGGCTCAGGCACCCCCATTTTGTGGGTGATCGATGAAGGCACCTATGTGAAGACGGGGGATAAGTTGGTCGAGTTGGATTCGTCGGCTCTAGAAAACGAATTGAAGAGCCAACGCATCCTGGTCTCCAGCGCCGAGGCACTGGCCATCAGTAGCGAGGCCACCGTGCGAACGGCCGAAATCGCACTTCAGGAGTATCTAGAGGGAACGTATTTATCCGAGCGCAAGACGATTCTTAGTGAGATCGCGGTCGCCGAGCAGGAGCTTCGAAAGGCAGAATTGAACCTTGCCAGCGCTCAAAGGCTGGCTGCCAAGGGCATGATCAAAGGCTTGCAGATCGAAGCCGAGCAGTTCGCCGTTGCCAACGCGCAAAACGTGCTGGAGTCTGCCGAGGCTCGGCTGAAGGTCCTCGACGAACTTACCAAAGAAAAGAATAAGGTGCAGTTCGAGAGCGACATTGAGGCGGCGAAAGCACGTCTGAAGTCGGATGAAAGCGTGCTGAGCGAGGAACAAGACAAGCTGAAAGAGATAGAAGACCAGATTGCGAAGTGCGTGATTCTTTCGCCCGCGGATGGTGTCGTCGTTCACAACAATAAATTCAGCAGCCGCGGCGGAGGCGAGTTCGTCGTCGAAGAGGGGGCGTCGGTCCGGGAGCGGCAGGTGATCATCAAGCTTCCCGATCCGACCAAGATGCAAATCAAAGCTGCCGTCAATGAATCTCGGATTACGCTGATTCGAGAGGGCATGGCGGCCAAGATCAAGGTCAGTGCCGCCGAAGACGAGATGTTGGCCAAAGTGACGCGAGTCAACAAGTATGCTGAACCGGGCAGCTGGTTCAGTTCCTCGGTCAAAGAGTACGCAACTTACGTCGAAATCCTGAGTCCTCCGGAGACCATTCGAACCGGCATGACGGCGGAGGTTCGTATCTTCGTATCGCAGTTGCAGGATGCGCTGCA
>JANQJJ010000565.1 GCA_028281725.1 Pirellulaceae bacterium
AGAAAAGCTGGCAATGGTTCGTCAGTCACGAGAGCGTGATCCAGTTGTCGTGATGGTTGGTGATGGCGTCAACGATGCCGCGGCACTTGCGGCGGCCGACGTCGGGGTCGCCGTGCAGGGCGGCGCCGAAGTCAGTTTACAAGCGGCGCCGATTTTTGTTGCTTCTGGAAGCTTGCAAAGTTTGATCGACTTGCTTCAGGGTGCCACGCGGTCGACCCGATTGATTTGGGCGACCTTCGCGATCTCACTTGGCTACAATGCGGTTGCCGTTGGCCTTGCGATGGCAGGTTGGATCAGCCCATTGGCTGCTGCGGTATTGATGCCGATTAGTTCCGTGAGCGTCCTGGCGGTCACGTTGGCAACACCCACCTTTCGGGAGACGGCGGTATGAGTGTCATTTACATCGCGTTGCCTCTGGCATTGGTGCTGGGTGCCTGCGGGCTACTCGCCTGCATTTTCTGCATTCGCGGAGGCCAGTATGATGACTTGGAATCGCCCCCTCTTCGGATGCTGATAGACGATGCTGCCAAGAAAACTCCACCGGAGGGCAAAACCGACAGACGCGGCTAGAGAGCGCCACCAGTTCCGTGGTGCGTCGCCCTCGCTCGACCGGGCAACGCTATCGCGGATTGGACCTGCTATGGGCCCGCGCCGCTCGGGCTAGCGAGTCAAGTTGGCTTCGATGAAGCGGGCTGCGCTGCCGACTCCGTCTTCACCGCGAATCTTCTCGCCGAGCGCGTTCGCTTTTTCTGCTATCACACCGTCTTCGAGCGTCTTGCGAATCGCCTCCGCGAGCTTCTCAGCCGTCAGTTTCTTCTGTGGAACAGGCGCAGGGCCGGCGCCGAGGCGATAGACGATCTCGCCCCAAAAAGGTTGATCGCCGAAGAAGGGGCAGATGATCGTGGGCTTTCCCGCTCGTAGCCCTGCGGCTGTGGTGCCGCAGCCTCCATGATGCACCACAGCAGCCACTCGAGGGAACAGCCAATCGTGCGGGGCAGATTCGATCTCGATGATCGAGTCCGGCAGGTCGATGCCGCTGACGTCCAGTCCGCCCCACCCCGTCGCGATGATCGCTCGCACATCGGCCTGCTTGATGGCATCGACAATTGTCCTTGCCGTCCGCTTCGGATTGCGGCCGAAGATGCTGCCAAAGCCGACGTAGATCGGTGGCGGCTCGGCGGACAGAAATCGTATGAGCTCTGGCGGTGGAACCCAGCCAGCATGTGACTCGTCCAAGAACCAATATCCTGTGACCGTCGCGGTGTCCGGCCAGTCGCTCGGCTCGGGAATGACCGAAGGACTGAATGCATGTAACATCGGTACGGTGTCTTGGGCATTGGCTCGGGAGTATCGCTTTCCCCGCGCCGGTAGGCCGTGCGCTTTTCGCCATGGTCTGATGAACTTGCCGGTGGACAATCGCGTCACCCAGTCGATGATGCGGTATGTCAATCGGTTGTACCAACCGCCGAGAGACCAGCGAGGAAAACCCATCGCTGGAAATTCGCTAGTCGCAGCGTACAGTGGCAGGTAGAACGCCAAGGCACAGGGAATCTTCAGTTTCTCCGCGAAGTCTTCGGCTCCTAAAGCCTTTTTGTGGAACAGGATCAAATCCGGCTGAAACGCTTCAGCGGCTTGCCACATCTCATCGATTTGCCGGTGCATCATCGGCTTGATCTTCGGAAACAGCTTGATGCCGGTTCGAATCGCCTGCCAGATGTTGTCGGTGTTCTCCATCGCGAGCCTGCCATCTTCGGTGTTCATCAGGTCTAGCAAGTCGTTGTTCAGCCAAGCGTACGCTACGCCATGCGCTTTCACGAACGCTTCAAACTTAGCACAGGTGCAAATCGTGACCTCGTGCCCGGCTTCGATCAGCCCTTTGCCGAGGGCAACGTAGGGACGAACATCACCCTGGGTGCCGACGGTAAGAATCAGAATCTTCATAGGCTCGGTCGTCTCTCGCTACAACTCTCGATCAAAACTGCGAGCGCCAATCGAGATACGCGGCAAGGTAGACTTTTTCTTCCGTGGCTTCTCGAGCTGGGGCATTTCGTTTCTCCTTTGCGGACACTGTCGCTCAGGATCGCAGGGAGACTCGGCTGGATGCGATGCGTCCCTCGGCCGTTGCGATCGCGAACACAACCTGATTGCGTGACGATGTCAAATCGCTGCAGTACTTGAGGGATTATCACGCATTTCTGATGAACTGGCGAGGGCAATCAGAGGTGAGGGAAAGGCGGCAAGATACGTTCCGATCGCATCCTCCGGTCTTCTCCGCTAAAATCGGATGGCTGGTAACCATCAGTGTATTCGAAAACGCGTTTTGGCGATGGTTGGCTGCCGGCTTGGACTCAGTGATTCGCAACGTTGATCAGGAACAGTAGCTTTGCCGTTGAGGTGCAGCATGAACAAATATATTTTATCGATGTGGTGTCTTTTACCGATGCTAGTCGCGAACCAGCTCGCCGCTGACGAGTTTCGCTCCATCTTTGATGGTGAGTCACTGGCGGGCTGGAAGGCTCCGAACATGAGCTACTGGTCGGTCCGGGACGGTGCCATTACCGGGGAATCGACTAAGGATAATCCTTGCAAAGCAAACCAATTTCTGGTGTGGCAAGGCGGTGACGTGACCGATTTCGAATTGATGCTAAAGTTCCGTTTGGCCAACAATCATGGGAACTCGGGGATTCAATTTCGCAGTAAGATCTCTCCGAAAACCGGCGGCGTCGGATACCAAGCTGATATTCTCCCTGGCGGTCCCTGGTGCGGCGCTCTTTGCGATGAATACACGGGGCGCGAAACGCTGCTGGCCGTCAATGGGCAGAAGACCGTGATCGATGCGACGGGCAAACGCACCAAGTCCCGTCTGGGACCGCCAGTCAAGCTGAACAAGGCGGGCGAATGGAACGACTATCACATCACGGCCAAGGGCAACCACATCATCCTCCGCATCAACGGGAAGACGTCCGCCGAAGTGATTGATGACGAAATTGGCGAGTTCGATTCGACAGGAATTCTTGCTTTGCAGCTGCGTTCGGGGCCGCCGATGCAAGTGCAGTTCAAGGACATTCGCCTGAAACAGCTCCCCTGATACCATCGAGTGTGGAAAAGGGGCCAGGAATGCTCGGTAGAACCGATCTGCACCAACGAAGGACATAGTGTCGACCAAGATATCCTATTCCTTGCCGGCCTCCTCATTCCCGAGCGGACGGCTGGTCCTCACTGCCGGCGGGCATCTTGCTCGCCTTAGCCTGCCAGCTCAAACTTCGTCCATTGCCGCCAGGCCGTGCCGAAGACTACCAGCCCGATCAATAGCTCCATACCGACGATGCCAAGCCAGAAATCGGGTACGTGCATCGTCGAAACAACGAGGCCGCTGTATTTTTTACCATCCGTCAACGTTGCGACGAATGGAATGACTGCGGTGATGATCAGCCCTGCGCAGCAGACAGAGAAGACGACTCGACGCACCATCACGATCCACGCTGCCATGCCAGCGCCAAGCACGCCGAAGGCAAGCGTCGCTAACAGCGAATAAAGCATCCACATAGGCTCTGGGCTACCGCTGATTGCCAACCGAATCGCATACATGATCAGCCAGACCCAGCAACTACCGATCACGGTCAGCGCTAACGTGGAAAGGAGCGCATTTTCACGCCAGGTGTTTCTACTGACAGGCATCAGAAGCTCGTTGGCGAACAGCGGGCGGCGACCGTATAGATTGGCACCTACCGCCAAGACAACCGTCGGCAACATCATGCCCATCATATCTGCGGTTTCCATTAGCGAGGGCCAGGCCAGAACTCCCTCAGACAGGTAACCGGCAAGCAGCATCAACGCGGTCAGGAGGGGCAAGAAAAGGATCGCTGTCCCCAGCAGAGCCGATTTGAGACTCTGTGGCCATGACGCCATCGACCAAAACCGCAAACGCCCGATTAGTGACTTATCGCCCAGACGCATGGACGCGGTCAGTTTCTCCAGTCGCCTTTGCCAGGGGTCTTGCCAACCGGCCGGATGCAGTTCAGCGCAGGGGCCTCGCTGCAAATCCTGATTTAGGGCTCCAAAATTCAGGATGAACGGCTGCATGGCGGCAGCCGGCGCAATGCCGTTTTCAGCCCAGCGGCGGTGAACCTGAAGTGGCTTCAGCGAGCAATAAATGAGCACAGCCGAAACAATCGTGATTGCCGCGGCGATGCCGGGCTGTTCTCCAAACATGAACCACTCGACCCGGTCGACGAAGGCCAGCCCCAGGAACATGGTCGCAACAAATGTCCCAATCGTTGCACCGCAAGCCAGCGCGTCCCGTGAGACCGCCGCGGCGTCCGCACGCGGCAAAAAACCGAAATGGACGGTCGCTAGCGCCATCGACACCCAGGCGGCACACACAGCCGTGGCAGCAAGAACGTTCGCATTGCCGACCACCACAAGAAAGGACAGCTGAACGGCGAGCAGTATCAGTATGACGTAGGATGCCACTCGGCCATGAGCCGCCTGGCTACCGGGAACGAGGCAGGTCTGAGGGAGAGTGCAGCATGACACGAAGTGTAGAGCTGCCATGACCATGCCAAACATGCTGCAGACCAAAAACAGAAACAGCTTTCCCCAGAACTCGTCGACATGCGACGCCGGTCGCACAGAAACACTCGGCAGCGCTAGTCGCAATTCGCGAAGTGCCTGACGTGCTGCTCCAGTGTCCTGGGCACCAACGTAGAGTGTGCGAAGCTGCGTGGCGGTCGACAGGGCGCCGGCAAAATCGGCGACGGCTTGCGATTCCGCTGCCGTCAACTTGCCGTTGTCGTCCTGCAAGACGGTATCGGTGAGAACTGTGGGTGACTCGAGCGAGATTTCCCGGAGCGTCGAGATCTGAGCCAACTCACGAACGTGCCGCTTTGAAGACAACGGCGCCTTGTCCGATGTCCCATAAGCCACCAGATGCACCGAGGTCAGGTGGGGAAGTTTCTTGAGGACACTCAGGTCACCGTCCCACCGTCGCCCCGTCAATTTGACATGCTTTAAAGAAGCGATCTGTGAGAGAGTTTCGAGGTCACGAAGCTCAATGTCCGGCGCCTGAATTTCGATTGAGTTGAGCTTTTGCAGTCCTTCGAAAACGTCCGGACTCGTGTTTCTGAATTGCAGCCCGGTGAGCCGAATCCAGCGCACGTTAGGAAACTGTAGCGCCAGCCGGCCAGCTTTTTCCAACGAATAACTCAGCCTCAAATCCAAGCCGACGATCGATGCGTCAGTCGATCCGGATTCAAGGTATCTCCGAATATCGTTCGTCTTACTCAGCGTTTTTCCCTGGCGGGTATAGGACGGAACATGGCTCCACAACCTGCCATCGTCAGACAATCGCAAGACCGGAGTCAGCGTCAGCGTGACCAGCATGACCAGTAGCGGCAAGAGCACGCAGATCGCCAGCGGACGCCGGAGAAACACACGCCACGCAGCTCGCGTCTGCTGTTTTCGAAGGCGCCTTGAAGAGTAATCGATCGACTTACTCATCGTGCAGCTCCAGAAAAATGTCTTCCAGATTCAGGTCTTCGATCGCAACGCGAACGCTCCATTTTTCCATCAACTGTTCAAGCATTCCTTCATCAACCGAAGCGACAGCAGCCACTGCCGACGCACCGTCGATGGTCGTCCGCAGCGCCATGGGCACGGAGAAGTCCCGGGGCAACGCTGACGCAGCCTGAATTCGCAATCGTTTGACGCTGTCCTTGAGTTCGTCGAGTTCTCCCAAGTAGTCGATCACACCATCGCGGAGCACGGCCACATGCGAAGCGACCCGTTCCAGGTCGGAAGTGATGTGAGTCGAAAACAAAACCGTTTTCTGTTTGTCACTAGCTTGCTCCATCAGTGACCGCAGCAGCGAACGTCGACCCTTCGGGTCCAAGCTGGCAGCCGGTTCATCCAGAATCAACAGCTCCGGATGATGTCCCATCGCCAGAATTAGCCCGAGTCGTTGCTGTTGTCCGGTGGACAGCGTGCTGATCTTTTCCTTTTCTTTGAGCTCCCAGTCGATCAGCATCTGATCGCAAAATGTGGTATCCCATTCGGGATAGTGCGCTCCGGTATAGTCGATCATCTGCCGCACGTTCATCCACGGATAGAAGTTCACCACCTGCGGCACGTAACCGAGCCGAGCCTTCGCTTCCGGGGACAAATCCCACGGATCTTCGCCAAAAATTTGAGCCGAACCGGATGAAATCTTCAGTAGTCCCAGCAGGCATTGGATCAATGTCGATTTACCGGAACCGTTTGTCCCGAGCAGTCCGACAACCGAACCTCGCGAAATCGACAGGTTCACACCTTTCAGCACATCGGCTCTTCCGAAACTCTTACGAAGTGCCTTCGACTCGATCACACAATCGGCTGAAGTCATGAACGTTTCTCCCGCAACAGGCGCTGAACGATGGCTTGAATTTGTTCGTCCGTGAGCCCCAGGTGAACGGCTTGCAGCACGATTGGCTCGAGCATCCCTGCGGCTTGCTTCTTTCGGTCAGCCAGGCTTGAGCTTGATCTGGTCCCGACTACCCGCATCCCGCGCCCGCGGACTCGCACGACCGCACCGTCCGCTTCCAGCTTCGAATACGCTTTGGACACGGTCATCATGTTGACCTCCAGTGCCGCTGCCAGTTCCCGGGTACTCGGCAACATGTCGCCATCCCCCAGATTCCCGGCGGCAACGAGCGACCGTACCTGATCCATGATTTGCCGATAGATCGGCACGCCGGATGATGGATGAACCTGGAATTGTGAAGAGCTGATGTCCATATATGTGCATTACTATAGTAATGCACCAGGGCCAGTTCAATCCCTGGATGATCAAAAATGGGCCAGTTGCATCAGCGGCGAGGCGCTGGCCGCCCGTACCCCAGAGAATAGACGCAGGGAAAGGCAAACCATAGAAAAATGCCGGTGGCCGGCGGGCTGGTTGTGAAGCTAGGCTCGGCCGATTGCGGCGGCAACTACGCTCATCGTTTCTTGCTGTTTTCCTCGAACAAACTCGCGTGCTTGTTGTGCTTTGAGCATTGCCGCGTCGGGATTGCTCGCCAACTCCATGACCGCCGGCACGATCTGTCGGGTTTCTTCTTCCACATCCAGGTCAAACAGCCATTGGCTCAGCCCAATGTCATCCCACATGAGCCCTTTGGTCGTCTGCTCGGCAAAGCGACAGACAATGGCAGGGATTGCATGACCGATGCACAGGATCGGTGAGTGCATTTCATTGCCGAACAGCCCCGCGCTTTGAACGTAGGTGCTGACAGCTTCCCCGGTCAACCAGTAGTTGGGGCGCCAAACCACCCGATTCCTGATCGTAGCCGGTAGCTTGTCAAGGATCATCTCCTTGCCGAGAGCCATCTGAGTCTGGTCTTCGGGGCAGATCAGGACTTTCAGGTCCGTATTCTGTACGGCCTCGACAATCGCTTGGCGAAGATGCACGTGGTCGTGTTCCTTCATCGATTCGTTCCGCGCATGACGAACGGGGTCAAACGGTTTGTTCTTTGAAGCAATGGTCCAGACCGGCGTGTATCGATAGCGGGGAATGCAACAAAGAAACTTGCCTGGCGCAAGATTGTGCCGCTCCAAGAATGTTTCCGCTTTCGCACGATCTTGCAAATCACACGCGAACGCTCCATCCGGCGCAAAATCCATTGTCGGGCACCGGCATCCGAGTTGTTTGGCCAAGGCAAGCGATTTCGTTTCTCGAAAAAATACGAATTCCGCACCACTGAGAATCTCCACCGTTTTTGCTAGTTCTTCGAGCGGTTCATCTTCGGTCGATCCATGTTTACGCGCAGGCAGACCGATTCCGTACACTCCGTAAGGTTTACCCGTCTGACGAATCCATTGCCCGACAAATCGCTCAGCGACCAAGGACGGCCCGGAACCGTGAAGCAAGAAATCACATTGTTCCAGAGCCTGACGTTTTGACTGGGCATCGTTCGCGATCACCAACTGCGGAAATCGGCTCTTCAAGATCTTGTCAACGCCGTTGTCGACACGGGTTGGCCACAGCACGACGTCGGCATGCGGAATGTAAGTCTCCAGCAACCGTAGGACTCCGGGCGTGTGCGCGATGTCGCCAATGTTGGACGTCTGCCAACTGGATCGGAGCAAGATTCGAGGCCTGGGCGCGTCAGTTGCCGCACAGCAGGTTCCGGCTGCCAAGCAAGTCACACTTTGCACGAATCGTCGGCGCTGAATAGGGTAGTGCATGGAGGGTGAGAAGCAAAAAAGTCTGAATCATTGAGCTTGCCTGAAATCGTGCTTCCAAACTTGCACGATGACGACAGCAGCTGTAGGCGTGACGCGTTTAACGATCAAAAAATTCGTGTTTTGAATCACCGCCGCTGATCACGTAGGCGATCAGATCAAGAATCTCCTCTCGAGTCATTCGATTGAGCAGCCCAGCAGGCATCGGGGAAGTTTTCGACACAACCAGCTCTTCAATTTCCTTGCGGTCAATGTTGACTCGTTGGTTGGGATCAGTCAGATCCGTGTTCAGAGTCATCGAGTCGCCGTTGAGGTTGACAACGACTCCGGTGTGCACTTTTCCGTCTTCCGTCAAAACGGTGATCGAGGAGAACTGCTCGTTAATGACCTTGCTCGGGTTGATGATCTGATCCAGCAGGTCATGTGGAGAGTATCTGCGACCGGCGGACGTCAGGTCGGGACCGGTCATGCCCCCCTGATTCCCAAAGCGATGGCAGGCATAACAGCCAGTCGCGGCAAACATCTTGCGGCCATTGGCAAAGTCTCTCTCTTTTAACTCTGTGCCAGCTGCAGCGGAAAGCTCCTCGAGCGTCCACGTCGTCTCGCTACGTCCTGAGAAAATTTGTCCCAGGTTCTCTAGAGCCGACTTCTTCTCCGGTTTCTTTGCCAAGAGCTCTGAGAGCGATGCCTTCTCGGAATCGGTCAGCGAGGCAACCGCATCGTCGCGAATGAACTTGATGAACGTCTCGAAACTCGCACCTCCGCGGTAGTTCGCCGCCTTGAGGAACCAGTTGAAATACGCCGTGCGCAACTCGTCAGTCCATCCAGCTTGTAGCATGCGAATTGACCGCGCGTATTGCATTTGCTCTTCCTGAGTCGGAGCCGCTTCCATCAGGGCGATTGCTTTGGCTGCGACAGTCGGTGACTGGAGCCAAGCGAGAGTTTCGCACAGCAACCAGTTCAGTTCAGCGGACTTGGCGGGAAACAGAGGATCGAAACGGTCGAGCAATTTCTGGACAACAGCCTCGTCCGGTCGACCGAATCGGTTCAGGATCACCTGCGTTGTCCGTTGCAGCGTCAACTGCTGCGACAACTCAAGGCTTGCCGTGTCGACCGACATGATCGCGGACAGCAGCTTGCCGCGCATGGCAGTATCGATTGGCGGAGTATGTTCGGATCGATGTTGCGGACAAACGCCGGTGACGCGAGCCAGTGCCAGCAGGGCTTCGACCTGTTTCGCAGGATCAGGTTCTGTCAGCGCCTTTTGGGACCACGTCTCCACTGGCTGATGCTCAACGGCGGTTCGAGCGGCAAATCGGATGAACCGATCATCGTCCGCCAGATAGGGCCAGGCGACCTGGATTGCCTGCGGATCTTGCTTTCCATGGAAAGCTTCCAGACGCTTGCGAATGTTCCGCGTTTTATTGTCGGTTGGGTTTGGCTGTACCAGATCGGTCGATTCCTGCCCAACATAGGTCACTCGGTACAGCCCCGACTGCACGCGTCGACCACCGATGGTGAAGTACATCGCGCCATCGCCCGGATGAATGATGGCGTCCGTGATCGGCAGCGGTGCGCCGGTGACGAACTCCTCTTTGGTCGCGGTGTAGGAAGATCCGTCTGGTGTCAAATGAACTGCGTAGAGTTTTCCCCAACTCCAATCGAGAGCAAACAAGGCCTTTTGATACTTCTCGGGGAATCTGGCTCCGTAACCAAACGTCATACCGGTTGGCGAGCCCGGCCCAATGTCAAGCGCCGCGGGCAGGTTGTCCGCATAGAATGGCATGCGTTTGCCCGCTCCGTTTCGCCAGCCAAATTCAGCTCCGCTGGTAACGTGGCAGATTCGCGTAGGACGATACCAGGGCGTGTTGAAGTCGTATTCCATGTCGGCATCGAAAGTGAACAATTCACCGTCGTGATTTACCGCGGCATCGAACACATTGCGAAAGCCGGAAGCATAGGCCTGAAACTCCTGTCCATCGGGCGAGACGCGATAGATGATCCCACCGGGTGCCAGCACACCTCGATTGTGACCTCGACCATCCGGCATACTCGGCAGCAGGTGGTCTTCGCCCCACACCTGCCGAACCGGAGAGCTGTCAGCCAGTTTTGCCGGACGCGTATTGTTACCGGTCACTAGGTAGAGAGCTTGGCCGTCAGGCGTGGGTACGACTGCATGTACGCCGTGATCGCCCTTGGAATGAACTTCGCGAAGCATTTCGACGTGGTCCAGTTGATCGTCACCATCACTATCAGTAATCCGATACAGGCCGGACGGAATTTTTCCTTCGTAGTCGTTGACCCCGACGTAGAGTGCATCAAAGGCCCAGACCATGCCGTTGACCGCTCGAATGTCGGCTGGAACTTCTTCGATGGAGGCAGGATCCAGAGGCTTACCCGCCGCGGGCGGAGCCATGCGATACATTCCGCCGAATTGATCGCTAACCAGAATTCTGCCTTGGCTATCGGTGCAGAGATTCACCCACGAGCCCTGTTCCTGCCCAGGGACTGAGTACAACAATTCAACCTGGAAGCCTTTCGCGGCCGTGATGCGATCAATTGGCGTGGCCTTATTGCCGCCAACGGCTGGGCCAACAGTCGTCCGACGTGCGGGTTTCTTCTTCTGCCGCGCGGGTTTCTTCTGAGGAGCCTTTTTTTGCGTCTGTTTGGCTGCCTGATTGGACTGCGAATTCTGCTCGGCTTTAGCGTTCTGGTTCTGGGCAAAACCGGACGTGTTGGTGGCCGCAACAACAAAGACGAAAAGAATCAAAATGGTCAAGATGCACGACGTTCTCGAATCGATTTTCATGGTATCCGCAACAAGGAATGAGGGGTGGTGGAGAGGGGGGGACTGTGGGGATATTGAATTCAGTGTTCGCCATGTTTTGGCGACGATCGATGCCAATCTTGGAAGCGAGTATGCATGAGAAACACCGATCTGGCAACATACGCCTCGCCGCCGAGCAGATTCATCCAGAATCGGGGCGAAATCCGGAGAATCTCCGGCAGATTCTCCAAGAAAAACGGACTCGCTCCAGTTTAGTCCCAATTCCTGCAGGTTGCGTCCAGCCGCTCAGCTCGCCAATCCTCAGTATGATTTCACCATGTTTCCACCGGATCCATTGCCTGGTTGAGGTGCCTCTTGGGGTTAAGGCTGGCATCCGGAGGGGGCACGTTCCAGTCGGTTACGGGAGAGTAAATTCGGCAAGCCGCACGATCTCGCCTCCCTGGAGAGCCGACTGGTGAGCACACAGCCCAACACACGTCCAGTTCGCCAAAGTCAGGGCGTTGGGCCACGGAACGCGGTCTTCGATCAAAGCGTTCATCAACTCGTGAACCAGATGGGCATACGCCTGATAAGTGGTACTATGCACAATGAGCATTTACACTGCTGACTGACCGTTCACGCTTTCGGCCGAGACAACCCGCCATGCGCCGCCGCAGTGTCGCCCTACTCGTTGAAACCTCGAACGCTTACGCGCGCGGTCTATTGGAGGGTGTCGTCGATTACATCCGGCGACATGAAGCCTGGTCCATCTATCTTCCGGAGCAGGATCGGGGAGCCTCACCACCGGGCTGGCTATCTCGCTGGCAGGGGGACGGCATCATTGCCAGGATTGAAACGGATGCGATTGCCAAAGCAATTTTGAAAACAAAACTACCTGTCGTGGACGTCAGTGCCGCGCGCCATCTTTCGAATGTGCCGTGGGTCGAAACGGATGACGAAGCGATTGCCAGCCTGGTTGTCAGCCATCTTTCCAATCGTGGCTTTCGGCGGTTTGCGTTTTGCGGAGACCCCAGCTTCAACTGGTCCGTCTGGCGACAGCAATACTTCGAGCAAATTGTCAGTGAAGCGGGCTACGAATGCAGTATTTATGAATCGACGTTGCGCAACGATCCGAAGTTCTCTTGGCATCGCGAACGAGAGCGGCTTAAGAGCTGGGTGGAGCGATTGCCGAAACCAGTGGGCATCATGGCTTGCTACGATATCAAGGCGCAGCAGTTGCTGGACGTGTGCCGCGAACTCGACATCGCCGTACCGGAGCAGGCCGCAATCATTGGCGTCGACAACGACCATCTGCTCTGCAACCTATCTGACCCACCGCTGTCGAGCGTCGAGTGCGATTCTCGCCGCACCGGCTATGAGGCGGCATCGTTGCTCGACCGAATCATGTCGGGCGAGAAGATCGGCGAAAAATCGATCCGCGTTGCGCCGATCCGCATCCAAACACGCCTTTCAACCGACACGTTGGCCATCGACGATCCGGCGATAGCCGGCGTCGTCCGATACATCCGCAAGTACGCTACTTCCGGCATCAACGTCAGCGACCTACTACCGCTCGTCCCCTGGTCACGTCGAGTGCTTGAAAGCCGCTTTCAGAAAACGCTGGGCCGCACACCTCACGAAGAGATCACGCGTATTCGACTCGAACGTGTTAAGCAGCTGCTCACGACGACGGATCTCACTCTGGCCGCCATTGCCGGCCAAGTTGGATTTCAACATGAAGAATATCTATCCTCTATGTTCAAAAAACATCTAGGAATCACCGCCAGCAATTTCAGGCGGGCATCGCAACTGACATGAACATGGTAGCCTCATCCGGGCCAATCTTGCGTAGAAATGACATGAACTCTATTAACTTTCGCGAGCACCGCACGTGCTGTTTCGTACTACCTTGCCTTTTGTTTCTGCTGCCACTTGCCGGCCGATGCGCCGGGCAGGAGGTGAGGCGGGTGCCGGGGCTGCAGGCAACCCGAAATGCCGACCAGGAGGGAAGCAGCCAGAGTTTGGGAGAGTCCGTTTGGAAGGTGGAAGAGAAATACACCCAAACGACCGAGATGATCCCAGCGCGAGACGGCGTTGGACTTTACACGGAAATCTACGCTCCTCGCGAACAGACAGACGAGCTACCAATCATCTTCCTGAGGACGCCGTATCGCGTGGCCAATCCCGCTGGCGGATTCACGCGTTACTTTGATTCGACGTTTCGTGAACTGGCCAGGCAGGGGTACATCTTTGCGGTCCAGGACGCCCGCGGACGGCACGGTTCCGAAGGCGAGTTTGAGTGGAATCGGCCTGTGCGTCATCGGACGGACCCGCAGGCGATCGACGCGTCAACGGATGCTTACGACACCATTGACTGGCTCGTCAAGAACGTTAGGAAGAACAATGGACGTGTCGGCATGTTGGGTGTTTCGTATCCGGGCTGGTATGTCACGATGGCATTGATTGATCCGCATCCTGCGCTGCGTGCGGCAAGTCCACAGGCCTCGCCATCGGACTACTTCATTGGCGACGACTTTTACCATTTCGGAGCATTTCGGCTCGGCCCGAGTGCCGAGCTGCCCTACCTGTTCGACTTCGATCCAAAAGAAAATTCACGGTTCCCGTTCGATCAATTCGATACCTACGAGTTCTTTCTGGACTTGGGGCCTTTGAAGAACATGAATGCTCGCTACCTGCACGGCGTGTCGCCGACCTGGGACAACTTCATGGCGCATCCGACTTACGATGAGTATTGGAAGACTGGCGGCACGCTACAGCATCTGACCGAAGTCACGATCCCTACCCTGAATGTTGTCGGTTGGTGGGACGCCGAAAATCTTGGCGGTGCCTTGGATATCTACGACCGGCTCGAACCGCTCGATGAGAGGGAACTCAACCGTATCGTCGTTGGACCGTGGGCTCATGGGCAATGGTCGCGTGGTCCCCGCGAGAGTCTAGGTGAGTACGAGTTCGGCTCCGATACGGTCGAGTACTACCAGACGCAGATCGAGGCACCGTTCTTTGCCCACTACCTGAAGGATCAGGGAGAACTGAGTCTCCAGGAAGCGACGATGTTTCAAACGGGAACCAATCGGTGGCAAACGTTCGATTCGTGGCCGCCGAAAGACGTGACGCCTGTCAAATTCTATCTACGCGCTGACAACGCTCTGTCATTCGATCGGCCCAAGGAATCGCGAGGCGCGTTTGTGGAGTATGTTTCTGATCCCAAGAAACCGGTTCCCTATTCCAAGCGGCCTATCATGGGTTTTTGGAGCGGCCTGAAAGGAAGTGAGAACCCGCGTTTTCAGCGAGCCGGAAAACTGTGGAAGGTGGAAGACCAGAGGTTCGTCCATGACCGTCCGGATGTCGTCAGCTTCGTGACTGAACCGCTTGAGAACCATGTCGAACTATCAGGACAGATTTCCGCTCACCTTTTTGCATCGACGACCGGAACCGATTCAGACTGGATCGTCAAATTGATTGACGTCTATCCGGAAGACTATCCTGCCAAGCCCGAGATGGGCGGCTATCAACTGATGATCGCCGATGACGTGCTCCGCGGGAAGTTCCGAAACAGTTTTGTCGAACCGGAGGCGGTCGAGCCCGGCGAAGTCAACGAATTCGTAATCAACCTCAGGACTCGCAACCATCGATTTCGCAAGGGACATCGCATCATGGTGCAGGTGCAAAGTTCGTGGTTCCCGCTGATCGATCGCAATCCGCACCAGTTCACCAACATCATGGCGGCCAACGAAGAGGACTACCTGGTCGCACGGCAACGGATCTATTGCTCGCAGCAGCATGCGTCCCATATCGAACTGTCGATCAAGAATTGAGCTGACGCTGCCTCGCGCCATCGGACGAGACGTTGCTGCGCTGGCCCGAATCGATCGATCAGAACAGCGGTGGTCGCCCAAGCTTTCGGCGGACTACTGCCCATTGGCCCGCGTGCATCATCCAGTGTGAAGACTCCCCGGCAAAGACAGAGCCGACCGTCGGTCCAAAGTATCGGATGCTTTCCGGAGACCGATCTAAGAGCTCTTCGTCGGTCAGGCGATCAAGCAATTCAAGAGTCGCATTTCGCTGCCGCGTCATCTCCCGCAAATAGTCTTCCTTCGTCAGAAAGCCCTTGGGATCGTCACTCGGTGCAGTCTCCTTCGTATGCATTTCAGCAAATCCGTCCGGCAACGGCGGCATCGAGTCGGGGACGACTTGGTTGATGTGATAGTTCTCACCAGAGATCAGGTGCCCCAACTGCCAGGCAATGTGATTCATCGTGGCGAGCGGACGAACCAATATGTCTTCATCCGACAAATCTTCAAGATACTTGCCGACGACCATGGTCGGCATTTCAAACGAACTCCTGATGTGGGTCCTAATGCTCATTTCATCTCCTGATTTGGATCGTGCGCGAACAACGAGCGCGAACTGACTGGTCGCCATGGCATGGAAAACATCGGCGGCATGAACTGGCGTGGTCAACCGTACAATCAACGCACCGGGTTGAATTGTAGCGGTGTTCTTCGAATCGGAAAGAACGGAGTCGATTACGCACTTCGGACGGCATGGTCGGCATCTGACTCGCACATCGAACTGGCCATCGAGCCAAGCTTCGAGTCGCTCCCGGTCGGCCGCATCCCATCGACAGAAACGTCGCTTGAGCTGCCAGATGGTGGGCATCGCGAGTGACGAACTTCGCGACAGGTCGAGATCCCACTTGGGCAAGCCCGCGACATTTGAGTGGCCCAGCCGGCGCCCGGTTGCGCGTATGCTTGCGACCGCTGTCGGTCACTTGCTTGCGTAGTTTGGACCGAATCTCGCGCGCACGACACTGGATTCACCGCGCGAATTCCGCCAGATGAGACCGGAAATCGAGCTGCCGGTCAAGTTGCTTCTCTACGACGGATTCTGGCATCCATGGTAAGATTCGTTTTCGCACAAATCGCCAAAATGAGTTGCCGCCTTGGGCGATTCGTCCAAATTGTCGCGCTCCGGTCACGAGTGCCTTGGTGCGCTGGTGGCGGTGTTGTTCATACGATCGACAGGCCACTTCAGGGTCCTGATGGTTCGCCAACGCAAGTGAGAGCACAACCGCGTCTTCGATGGCCTGCGCGCCGCCCTGTCCAAAGTTAGGAGTCATCGGGTGAGCGGCATCTCCCAGCAAAGTTACTCGGCTGCGAGACCAAGGGTAGATCGGCCGACGATCGCTGATGGCATTGAATACAATTTGATCTGCCGGCGTGTGTTTCAACAGCGCTGCGACAGGATCGGGCCAATCAGTGAACGATTGTTGCCAGTCGCTGTCCCGGCGGTCGGGATGGCGAGTTGTTCTCGTAGCAAACCAATAGACTTTGTCGGGGCTGCATCGCATCAATCCAAAACGGGCACCTTTGCCCCACAACTCGTTCATGGTTTCAACTGATTTGACGATATCGGGTTCGGTGACAATACCACGCCAGCAAACATAGCCTGCATAGCGTGTGCGACGCTCACCCCACAACTGCGCTCGGACTCGCGAATGGATTCCGTCGGCACCGACGAGGAGGTCGCCTTGAAAAGAACGCTGCGTCTCGGAGACGACTTCGACGCTCTCGTCTTGAATCATAAAGGACTCAAATGCCTGACCAAACAGGATTTCGATGCCCCTTGCCGTCGCGGCTTGAAACAGCACGTCGAATAGGTCGGCACGATGAATCGTATAGGGCAGGTAGCGGTACTTCTCAAGCAACGGCGAAAAATCGAATTGCTTGATGGAGTTCCCGTCGGAAAATTGCAGGTGAGCGACCGACGCAGCGAAGCCCCGTCTGGCAACGGCTTCGGCCAACTCGAGCGATTCCAAGGCCTGCATGGCGTTAGGCTGCAAACTGATCCCTGCGCCAACGGGTTTAGGCTCCGGCGTTTGCTCAAGGATCTGCACTTGATGGCCATCGCGGGCCAGAGCCACTGCGGCAGTCAAACCACCGATTCCCGCGCCGACGATAATGATCTTCATGCGCCTAATCCAAGCGTTGATGTTATCGAAAGCAAGACGATCTTTGACGAGGACGTAGAGCGCGCAATTGGTTCAGTGGCACCCAAGCTAGAGCTAGGTTGCCGAAAATGGTCAGGCATTGGCCACAGAGACTGATGGGGTTTCACAGAATCTAGTACCTGCCGCTGGTGCCGAACATTTGATGCTTTGAGGGGCGAGGGCGTTTGCGGACGCTGTGATCGGGCTCACCGGTCACTCGGTCGAATTCATCAGGCGTACGTTGGGAGGGAATGTAGTCCCCGGTACGTTTCGTCCATTCCGCCAAGCCACTGCTCAGTCGCTCTCTGGCGGAGCGGTAAGCGGGATCGTCGAAGCGATTCACCAATTCTCCTGGATCGCGTTGCAGGTCAAACAGTTCCCATTTGGGGCGAGGCGAGCGGAAGCAGGTCTGCTGGTGCGGTGCCAGCTTGCCTTCACGCTGGAGCGTCAACATGGCTTGCCAGCTGAGGCCTCGGCCGGCGTCAGCCGACGGTGTGGACGGCAGATCAACATAGTCATTACGAATCAGTTTGAATCGCTGCGTCATGACGCAGCGGGCGTGGTCTTCGTAGTCGTGCCAGTGATCTTCGGCAAAGGCGAATTCGCGATGCGGCCGCGACGGATCATCCAGCACGCCGACAAAGCTGACACCCTCGGCAGGCATCGCCGCCCGGTTACCGCCTGCCAACTCGATGAACGTCGGTGCGATATCGACCGAACTCACCAACGCATTGGTGGAACGATTGCCCGATACTCGCGATGGCCAGCGAACGATCCAGGGAGTCCGAATGCCGCCGTCGTAAAGTGTCGTTTTATCACGCGGGAAAGGACGACCGTTGTCACTGATGAACAGCACGAGCGTATTGTGGTCAACGGACTGTTCTTTCAACTTCGACAGCACTAGCCCCACATAAGAATCCAGTCGTCCAATTTCGTCATAGTACTGGCGCAGGTCTTCACGGACTTGGGGCGTGTCCGGCAGGTGCGGTGGCACGATGACATCGCTCTGCTGATGGGGTGGATGGAGAGCCCCGTCGGTGTATTCGCGGTGCGGATCGAGCGCTGCCAGCCAGAGAAAAAAGGGTTGGTCACGTGGACGTTCGTCGATTGCTCTTTCCCAGTCTTCACAGCCGCTGGGCTGCGCGGCAACCATCTTCGGCGGCTGACCATCGGTCCCCGCAGGCAACACAAACCCTGCGGTGGAAGCTTCGTAGATACGGTCAAAGTGCCCGCGAACGGCAGCACCGAGGTGCCACTTTCCCGCCGCAGCCGTGTAGTAGCCCAGTTTCTGCAGCTCTTCGGCCATTGTTCGACTGCCCGCCGGCAGCGGCCAATGCAACTGTTCAGCGCCGGTGTTGTGAGGATACTTGCCGGTGAGAATGCTCGCCCGCGAGGGGCTGCAAGAATTGGTCGTCAGATAAGCGTGTTCAAACAACAGGCCTTCGGCAGCCAGCCGGTCGATGTTCGGAGTGCGAATCGCCGGGTGACCATAAGCGCCACAGTCGTCCCAATTCATGTCATCGGCGATAATCAACACGATGTTGGGAGCCGGCGGGCCATTCGCGGTTGAGCCGGACGAATCCTGTCCGCTGGCAGGTTGATCGCAGACCGTCATCGCAAAGAGCCATATCGCGGCACAGGCGATTTGCCTTGGGAGCTGGCCTGTGGAATCGTTCGAATTGTTCATCGCGCTGCCTCCTATAGACGTTTGCCGCCGCCATTATAGAGATCGAAAACCCGCAATGAACCTGACTGAACTCGGTTAATGTACTTCCAAGGAAATAGCAGAACTTTGTCGCGAAGCCATCCGCCGATGTTCCTTCCGGGCGTTGATCCGGCGAGAACGAGGGCGGCGTAAGAATGGCCAGAATGCCTTCCTCCGGCGCGTCGGACCGGCCGGAGCGCTGCTGCGAAGGCTTGGAGACTACGTGGGTGGGGGGTTCTCCGTCGCGCTCAGCAGGCGTGGCTGGCTGAGCAGGCGCGTGACAGTGCACGAGGTTACTTCGCTTGGTCGCGAGCGATCCAAACCGAGCAATTGGCATGGCGGAGCACATAGCGACTGACGCTGCCGAGCAGAAATCTGCCCAACAGCCCTCGACCGGTATCGCCCATGAGGACCAAATCCGTTTCCGACGCGTCAGTGAAACGCACGATTCCGCTCCCGACGTGAACCGACTCGACCACGTGGGAACGTACCACAGGCGATAGTTCACGCAGTTTCGCGACAGGCTCCTCGAGCGTCTTTTCGGTTGCCGCCCTGACTTCAGCCATGTCGATTTCGACCGGTATTTCCGTATACGCTAGCGGAATCGCGGCCACGCTGACGACATCAAACTCCGTGTTCCCACGCCAACCGAACTGACCGAGTCGTGAGATCGCATATTTGCATGGTTCCGAGTCGTCATAGGCAACACAAACACTCAGGCCCTTGTGATCCTGGTCACGCAGCCCCGTAGGACGCACGACCAGCACCGAACAGAGAGCGTGTGTTGCTACGAAATCGCTGACACTTCCAAGCAACATCCGGTCGAGCGGCGAGTGACCGACCGCGCCCAGGACAATCAAGTCCACGTCTCGCTGTCTCGCTTCTTGGAGGATCGTTTTGCCGGTATGCCCCTCGGAGACAACCGACTCGATGCGGACATCCGCCCCAAGAAAAAGCTGCTCGACCCGCCCGCATGCCTGAACGGCCTGAACTTTTTCTGCCTCCGCATTGCGATCGAGCCATTCAGCGACTTCCGCCGAACCGTAGAACTCCGGTGTCCGGAGCACGGACAGAATGGTCAACTCCAACGTTTCAGAATGCGGCAGATGCGATAGTAGCCAGGCGGCTTCCTCCGCGTACTCAGTACCATCGGTCGCTAACAATACATGCATCGTCGTTCACTCCATGCTTCGGATTCAAGCTCTTAGTCTGCAGTCGAAATGGTCACTAACCCATGACTCGTCTGGCAATGACCAACACGATTACAACCGCCAGGGCCGCGCAAGCCAGCCACCACAAAGCGTCCGGACTGCGAAGTAGTGGTCGTCGATCGGACATGCCGCTTTTTCCTTTACCACTTAGGTCGCCGAGGATAGTGGTTCTAGTGCTTTGTCGACGCTAAAGATTTGGGTAAAGGGGTCAGGAGTCAATTGCCGGAACGGCCCTTCGGGTGCTGTGCACAATTGACCCCTCACCCCTTTACCCGACCCAAAGATTAAGCTTTGACAGACCACTAGTTCCATTGTTTTTCCCTCGCGATCCATACGGAACAGTCGGCGTGATGAAGCAGGTATCGCGAAGTACTTCCAAGGAAAAACCTTTTGACTGCGGATTTGCCGGTATCTCCAAGGAACAGCAAGTCACTCTTTTTTTGCTCGGCCAGCACTCGCAACGCACTTCCGACGTGGACCGTTTCTTTCACTGAGTGAGTCACTTCGCAGCGCTGTGCCAGCGAGCCGCACAGGGTGGCAAGCGATTCCTCAGACTCGATCAGCACGCCGGGATCGTAAACGACATCATCCGGAATCAGCTTCGGTCGCTCAAGCATCATCGCGATATGAATCTTAGACGTCAATTCCGGCCAATCCAAACTGAGCAACTGATCGCAAGCTTGCTTGGATTGCGAAGACCCGTCGTGAGCCAACAAGACGTTGAATTGCTCGTCGTCTGTCTCCGTTTGGCCCGGCTCGGTTCGGGATCGAACGACCAGCACGGAGCATTTCGTATGGTTGGCGACGAAGTCGGCCGTACTTCCCAGTACGACGCGGTAAATGGCCGAATGGCCGCGTGCACCCAGCACGATCAAGTCGACATCGCGTTGTTTCGCCACATCGAGAATCAGGCGACTTGGATGGCGACGTTCGATGACATGCTCTAGCTGCATGCCAGCAGGTTCAAGAATCTCTTTGACGCTTTGGAAGCTCTTGTGCGCTGTCTCTTTCTCCGCTTCGCGCAGCTGAAGTCCCATTTGGCTGGTGACCAGATCGAATTGGGAGTCGACCAGTGCCGTGACCACGGTGACCTTGGGCAACTCATGAAACGGAAGCCGCGCTAAAAACTTGGCCGCTTCCAACGATTCCTCTGATCCATCTAGTGCTAATAGAGCATGCATCGCATTCATTCTGTCTTAGGATTGGGTGGGGACGAGGCTACTAGATCGCAACCTGTGTGCCATGGCTGGCTACCTCCAGCGAATCGAAGGAGGTTTCCAGCAATCCGTCTCCGCTCACGTCCGTTGCTATGAGTCGTCGGAAAACTACCGCCCTGCCTCAAAAAGTAGTTGGACGCGCAGAGGAATAGACAACGCCGTTCTGTCTATCAGGCGAAAGCCACCAGTTATTGACAACACGCAAAGCGTGCGGATGGGATCACAATTGCTGAAGTGAGCCAATATGCACACCTGGCGGCGCAGGCTGGGGCTCTTCACAGCTTCGCGTTCCGACACTCTGAGGTGGTGCAGGCTCTGCGGAGAAGCGATGGGAGGAGAACGGTTGATATCCAAGGCGCTGTGGACGCTAATCGGACTTCGACCTAGCACTGATCCGATCCAGGATGTAGCTGGCCACTTCTTCAGTCGCCTTGTAAGAAACGTCAACTTGGTGCCAGCCGTGGCGGACCATCAGCTCCTCAGCCGTCCAGAGTTCTCGATTGAGCTCGCGAATGTCCGTGTAGGGCGGAACGTCCCTATCAGAAATTCGATGCAGGCGGGCTTTTCGGACCGCTGCCAGATGCGAAGCGTTCATGGTCAAGCCAAAGACGCGGTCGCTGTCTAGCCGCAGAAGCTCTTCGGGTAGA
>JANQJJ010000040.1 GCA_028281725.1 Pirellulaceae bacterium
ACCCCTTTACCCAAATCCCCTTTACCCAAATCTTTAGTGTTGACAAAGCACTAGTTCGGTTGCTTGAGATGTATCCTGCCGAATACCTACTCGTTGGCATAAAATGGCGACCGAGAGTAAGCAAGCTGGATGATCAGTACCAAATATCAGGCACGGCCGACAATGCCTGGTTTGCGGGCATCCTCATAAAGGTAGAAGCGGCGACTGCGATGGCGACCAGACCACCCACTAAAACAATCTCACTTCGCTTTGGCCGAACGCCTCAGTGGGAAGTTTCCGACGATGAGCATATTGCTAGCTTTATGGAGCCCGCCACGCCGCGTCTGGAAGACCTGGATGAGGCCATCGAATCCGCGCTGGCGCGGCCAATCGACTTTGTGCCCATCGATCAGGCTCTGGCTCCTGGCGACAGCTTGGTACTGGCCGTCGATCCGGAACTTCCAGCAATGGCTGAAGTCGTTGCCAAGGCGGCGCGCTGGTTATGCAACAACGGCTCGCAGCCGGGCAATATGCGCGTCGTCATTGCTGGTCAGCCATCCCCGCTTGGCGGTGATTTAGAGCGAGCGTTCGACCAGACTCTTCACGCTCAGATTCCAGTCGAGTTTCACGATCCGGATGACCCCAACCGAGTCGCCTATGTCGCCGCCAACGATGCCTCCGAACCGATTTACATGAATCGTTCGCTCGTAGACGCCGACGTGGTCCTTCCAATCACCTGCGCTCGGGCTGCGAGCGCGCTCGACTACTGGGGGGCGTACAGTATTTTTCCGCTGTTGTCCGATCGCGCGACGCGCGGCCGGTTTTATCGGTTGCCAAACTCCCGGCGTAACGCCGCCCCAGACCAACGCCAGGGGTGGGCAGATCAGGCCGCCTGGTGGGTGGGGTTGCTGGCAGGCTTGCAAGTGATTCCGGCTGGAGCTGGCGGTGTGGCGGCCGTCCTAGCAGGTCAACTCGAATCGCTCGAGTCGACAGTTCAAGCCCAGCTGGCGCAGACTTGGCGTACCGAAGCATCCCCCGCGGACCTGGTCGTGGCGGTGCTCGACGGAAACTCCAGCCAGCAAACTTGGGTCACCGTCGCTCGTGCTCTGCACATGGCCACCCAGTTAGTGGTGCCAGGCGGCACCCTGGTTGTCTGCACTCAGTTGGACCAGTCCGTTGGTAAAGGACTTAGCAGACTGCGCGACGGCCATCGATCATCAGAGTCCATCGCCAAGAGACTCGCCAAGGAGTCGACCGACGACGCGCTGGCCGCCGCAGTCGTGCTGCAGGCGACGGAGGACTATCACGTCTATCTCGTTTCCGAGCTTGAAAACGAATCGATAGAGAGTCTTGGTCTAGGTGTCATCGACAGCCAGTCGCAGCTTGCGCATCTAATCGGCCAGCACGACTCGTGCACCATCCTGGGCTCAGCACAGCACCGCTTCCTGGCCTGAACGGACTTGGGCAGGCGACCAGCAGAACGCACCGACCGGCCGAGCGATCGGCGACATTTTACCTGGCCTGGGCAGCGGCGAGATCTTCGACGAGCTTGGGGTGCCGCAGGTGGGGATCTTGATGCTGGGGACCATAGATTGCCAACGCTTTGGCCAGGCGGCGCACGACCGGCGCATGCGATTCGTCGTGGTAGTGATTCACCAGTTCGTCAGGATCGACCTCCATATCGAACAACCAGGGTTCGTCCTCCGGTGACAGCACCAACTTGTACCGGTCCGTCACGGCCGCAACCCAACCGGGTGAATTTCCTGCCTTGCGCGTGAAAGCGACATCCTCGAAATCTGACGGCACGTGCCCGGTGAGGAACAGCTCCGATAGATCGCGACCTTCCATGCCTTCGAGTTGATCTTCTCCATCGACCTGGCCGAGTAGACGCAGTACGGTGGGCGCAAAATCGACGCCCGTCATGGCGACATCCAGCACCGTACCGGGGGGAATCTTTCCAGGGGCGGCAACGATCATCGGCACGCGAGCAGACGCTTCGTACGGATTGCCTTTGTTGTCGCGATGGTGCTCACCGCACAAATCGCCATGATCACTCGTAAAGACAACCAGGGTACGCTTGAGAATGCCCAGCTCCGACAACTTCGCCAGCAGGCGTCCCACGTTGTCGTCGATACATTTCACCATTCCAAAGTACTTCGCCATCCCCTGCTTGCTAAAGCGACTTTGAGTACGCCCCAAGTAGTCGGGTGTCTGGTCTTTGGTCTGATCGTAGGTCCTTGGCTGCTGAAAATTCGACGGATCGAACATCGTGTCATAGGGCGAGCGCACCGTGTTAGGACCGTGCGGATCAGGAATACTGACCAAGAAGCAAAACGGTTGGGATTGATTACTGTCTATGAACTCAAGTGTCCGATCGGTCAGCCAATCGGTAGTAAACGACGTGGCGTCGGCTCCGGAGACGCTATAAGTTGGCTGTCCTTTGGCGTTTCGGGCTTTGACCCTCGGGCCGCTCGAGGTGAGTTCGAGTTGCTTCCAGTGGCCGCGGTTGAACATGAACCGATTGTCTTGAAAGCCAAACTTGCGCTGCGGTTCCCACTGGGGTTTGCCGGGACCATCCAAGTGCCACTTGCCGGCAAATCCTGTCGCGTAACCCCGAGCGTGGAGCCGCTGGGCAAACGTAACGACATCCTCGCTCAGACGCAGGTTATTGGTGCTCGCACCGGTGTTCTGCGGATATCGTCCCGACACCAAGGCGGCTCGAGAGGGAGTGCAAACGGGTGACGCCGCGTAAAAGCTGGTGCAAATCGCGCCACGGCTCGCCAAAGAGTCAATGTGCGGTGTGGAAACCACTGCGTGCTTGCCCCAGATCAAAGCCTGCTCTTCCGGTAACAGGTCACGGTAGCAGCCGAGTGTCCGAAAATTATGTTCGTCCGTCTGAATGACTAGCAAGTTCATCGGCTGGGCCAGGCAGCCGGACGCAGGCCCTCCGACAGCGCTGATGGCCAGCAACAAATGGGCGATAAAACGCATCGATTCTTCCTGCCCGATGGGATGATTGCTTGATTGGGAAGTGCCGATTCAGGAGAGTACCGCTTCTGGGCTCGCCAGGGAAGTGGGAGCATGTTGGGGTGACGCTGGCGGCGGCTTCGATTTTTTCGGTTGTCCGGATCGTCTGGGCCGGGCAGTTTGGTCCGGGCGGTTTGGGCCGGCGGAGATCCGGGCGGACTAGATCGCACGCCTGCTGAGCCACCAGACGGGCCATGGGACTTGGGGACGCCTTCCGCCGGAGAATCAAGCCGAGCCCAAGTGAGCCTGACGCGCCGTCGGAGGGCCCGCCATCGGTTGATCGGTCGGCCGCGGTCGGCAAAAATGATGAGTGAGACGCCGGAAACTGCTAGAATAGAGGGAACACTCATCATCCTTCTCTTTTCCTCGACTTGATTTAGCTAGTTTCCGCCTTCGCGGGCCAAGTTTTCACCGGTCCAAGACGATTCGTTAGGCGGGATGCGAGGCACATTTTGCAGAGGCTGTGCGAGGCCAGCCAAGGCCCCAGATTTCTGAACAGGTGATTGCAGTATGTTTGGGGGAGCACCGGAGTTTCCTACGATTTCGTAAGGCGATTTTAGGATTGTCTGAGACCAACAAACCTCATACGACTGATGGCATCGGCTCGGCTCCTCACGTGCCCCCGCCGCCGTCCCGCTCGCAGACCGCGTCAGGCAAGACGATCGGTCCTGCGCCTCCGATGGTTCCGCCGCCCCCCCCGGCGGCTGTCCCCCTTCCGCCGATTCCTCCCGCATCGGGTCCGCCGGCGCCGCCAGCTCCACCGGCCACTTCACCCAAACCTGCGGCAATCGAGCCACCGACGAGTCGATCGTTCGAATTAAACCGGCCTCTGGAAACGCTGCACCGCGCAGGCTCGAAGAAGAACCGAACTCGCGGAGGGCGAAAGAACAGGCGTGCGGCCAGTGCCGGGTCTTCCGGTGGTGAAACTCTGGCCGAGCGGCGCGAGCACCGCCGAAAGATGCCCTCTTGGTTGGTCAGTTTTGTCGTGCACCTGATCTTGTTGTTGATCCTGGCCGCCATTCCGCTGAGGAAACTGGCGTCAGGACCGCTGACGATTTTCCTCGGCTACGCCGGTTCGGAGGGGGTAGCGGATTTTGAGCTGACAGGACTTCAGAACCCGGTCGACGCGGAGTTACCGGATGTCCAGCCCACAGCTTTTCAGCCCAGCATGAATCCCAGCGAGCTGTTGAAAGTCGAGTTGCCCGAACTGGTGACTCGGCCGGTCTTGCCACCGGCTGAGTCGGCTGAGGTGGTCACCGACGTTCCACTGGGCATCTTGAAAGGTCTGAGCGGTCGAAGCGGTGCGATGAAAGCGGCGCTGCTAATGAAGTTTGGTGGCAACGCGGAGACCGAAGATGCCGTGGAACTTGGGCTCAAGTGGTTGGCCGAGAATCAGAAGAGCAACGGGGCGTGGAGTCTTAAGGGACCTTATGCGGATGGGGGCACGGCCGAGAATACGACCGCAGCTACCGCCCTGGCCTTGAACGCCTTTCTTGGGGCGGGCTACACACACCAAGAGGGCAAGTACCGGCAGAACGTCAAACTCGGACTGGCCTATCTGAAGCGACGACAGGACAAAGATGGTTTTTTTGCGGCGCGGGAACCGTCTCGGCAGCAGATGTACGCTCAGGCGATTGCTTCGATCACCGTAGCGGAAGCCTACGGTATGACTCTGGATTCTGAATTGCGAGTGGTGGCCGAGCGCGCGATGCGATTTGCTCAGTGGTCCCAGAGTGATCTGCGAGGATGGCGATACGAACCGCGTGAGGACGCGGATCTCTCGGTCACCGGCTGGTTCGTCATGGCGTTGATCACCGGTAAGATGGCCGGCTTGGCCGTGGATGAAGAGGTACTCGCAAGCGTGAACGATTTCCTCGACAGCGTGGCCTACGAAGAGAATTCTCGTTATGCCTACAACGATTTCGAACCACCGAGCCTGAGTATGACCGCTGAGGGGCTGTTGTGCCGAATCTATTTGGGTTGGCCAAGATCGCATCCGGCCCTGTTGCGAGCGATTCAAGACGACTTGCTACCGACTGCGCCGCGCAG
>JANQJJ010000519.1 GCA_028281725.1 Pirellulaceae bacterium
GTTCGGTCGTTCCATACCCGGAAGCCCCCTTCGACCGTCGCATTTCCCGGCGAATTGACGATGTTGGCGTTGGAACCCACGCCGCCAAGCCGCTTGCCGACCGCTGCACGCAGCGTCTGCTCGGTTACCTCCTGCAGTACGGTCAGCGAAGAGGTCACCCCACTTTGCAGCACCGCCGTTGCCGTACCGGCAACAAAGGTGGGACCGGAGAAAATCTCCCCTGCGGTCATGCCGGCTGTCGACTCCATCCACAACAGGTAAGGGTTATCGTCCAACAGTGCTAGAACATCATGTTCGTTGAAGGCGTGCACGACGATCAAACCGCTGGCAAATCCCACGGAACGATTTCTTTTCGGATCCAGCTTGGGTCCGTAGTTCCACAGTAGGGAAATCATCGATTCCGGGTCATCTAGACTCCGCACTCGATTCTTGATTTTGTTTAGGTTTCGGATTCGCTCTTGCTGTTTGCTGATCGCCGCTGTTTTCACATCCTGATCGCGAAAAAACCAGACTCGATTTCGCTTGCCGGGAATCGTGACGCGGGCGACGGCGGCCCCATCACGACGGGCATTCGCCGGAAGGTAGGACTCGCCTTTTCGCATCTCTTTCAGCTCGACCCCCAGGCGAGCTACTTCCATCCGCAGCCCACGCACCAAGTCGCCAAAATCCTCTCTACCGGCAGCGATATAGGCGTCCATGGCCGACTCGGGTATCCGCTCGCGCGTGGCCATACCGCCCGCTTCACGCTGCTGGGACTGAATCTTGCCGACTCCAGCTTCCAGTGTCATCAGCGGCTGGCCTTGGGCTTGGCGCATCGCCTGCCTCACATCTTGCGCCGAGATTCCAAAATTCAAGTTTTGGGCGGCTCCTCCTTGGGAAGCCAACGTACTCATCGCCACGACTTCGCCGGCCCCATTGATTAGAGGGCCGCCGCTATTGCCGGGTGAAAGAGCCGCATCGACCTGAATCCAAACTCCCCTGAGCGCCGCCATGCCAACGTCTTCGGCCATTTCCTTGGCAGACCGCGTCGCACTGACGATTCCGGTCGTTGCCGTGAAGGACAGTCCGCGAGGGGAGCCCAACGCAGTCACACGCTCACCTTTTCTAGGCAGCGCCGAGGCCAGGCTAATTGGAGGCGCACTCGTGATTGCAATTCGCGCCACCACGATATCTCGGGACTGGTCGATCACCAGGGACCCCAGGACAGGGCAGTTTTTCCCATCGGGAAAATGAGCGGTCGCACGCCGCGCTCCGGCCAGCACATGGCAGTTCGTAATAATGGTGCCTTGGTCGTCCACCACAAAACCACTACCAAGACTCTTATCTTCCGCTCCGGTCACCTCGATACGAATGACACTCTTCTCGGCGCGCTCAATCACGTCAGCCAACGATTCTTGAGCAAGAGCATTCAAGCTGCCATGCCCAGCCAACACGCAACCGAAGGTCATCCAAGCCAAGACAAAATGGTCTGTTCGATCGGTGCGATTCATGATTGCGCCTAAGAGCTTTCGTAATATATTTTATAATTCGACTCAACTATTATAGGCGCTCTGAGGATTTTCGTCGAGCTTTCCAGGAGCCAATCCTCGCTACAAACCCGGACCAAAACCCGATCGTTTTCCCATGAGTACTCAACGGATGGTGATTGCGACCATGCCCTAGCCGCGTGCCACGCTGGACCCTGGGCGACCCAAGAAAACCAGGCTCACGGCCAAGCGTGCTCTGGTCCCCAGGCCAGTGGTCCCGAGGCTAATCGATCCGCCTGGCAACGATCTCTGCGGTGCCTGGCAAAAAACCGACGATCGCAATCCGTCCGTTCCAATGAGAGTTTTCAGGCGGCGCATTCTCAGGGCCATCACAACGCAGAAGTACCGCGATCTCTCGAGCCTCATCGAAGGCTTTGAGCCAGACACCTCCGCGGATGCCAACGCCCTCGGGTGGTGAGTCCAGCCTGCCTTCCACTTCGAAAGAAACATCAAAAACGTGCTCGCGAATGGCGGCGAGTACCAATTCCAGCCGCTGGGCATCGTCGCGAGATTCCAGGAGCTGCTGTACCACTTGATCCATCCAGTCGGGTACACCAGCCTGTCCATCCGCTTCACCGGTCGTGGAGGCCACATGGGAGTCCATCTTTCCGGAGGGCTCAACGACCAGTGCCACCCGCTCCGACCAATCGGGCCATCTCGGAATATCAATTCGCAATTCGACAGACCAGTTCAGCTCGTTGTCCGAAAACTTCATCGACGGCCCCGCATCCTTGGGCACTGAGAATTCAAAATCGAGCGACTGATTCTGACGAGGCAGCAAATCCCCCGCCTCCAACAGCGTCACTTTCGTCGACATGACCTCATGACGATGCGTCGTGCGGTTGCTGCCCGAACCGGAAACACACTTCTCTTCGCATTGAACCGTATAACAGACCTCGTTGATGCGGACCCGGCGTTTGGGCGCGAAGCTAATCGATCCGGCGACTTTCTCGCCCGGCTTGAGGCGCTTCGGCTCGACCTGGACATCCACTTTGCCTGTCAGACTTTTGGGTAGGTAGGAAGTGAAGAACCAGATTAAGCCACCGACTACCAGGAGCACGGGTACGAGAAACAGGAACAGCACGCCAAAAATCGCAATGAATATCCCGCCGAGAATCCAGCCCACGATCCCGAGAGAACAACCTGATTTTTTTGCCGTCGGCATCAGGTCGTCGGGAGCCTTTGTCGCCGAGACGGGAAATTCGGCCTCGGCTTTCGGATCAAAAGCCCAAGCCAGTTTTGCTCGAGCCTGCACCTGATGACTGACGTTAAGATACGTTCCATAGTACGTCGGAGGCCAACCGGCGGTTGCCAGTTCAAAAGCGTATCGGTACTCCTGGCCAGCCTGCCACGGGCCAGAAAAAATCTCGGCTGAGTCGACTTGCCCGGAGTCCACGTTTCCACGCCCATGGGTTACCCAGGCCGTGCCGAGCGTCAGAGACTTGCAGTTCACTTCCTTTTGGACTTGCACGACGACCTGCCCGGTAATCTTCTCACCGTCACAGTACACCTTGTCCGGCTCATCGAGTTCAATCGCTAGATCGCATGCGGCCACTGTTGCTTCTCCGAGACGCATTGTTGTAAATCGTCATAAAGATAGTTTTCGATCGCGCGCAAGTTGGAACCAAACCGCTGAAGTAGCTGTTCGGCGAACTGCGGAACAACAGCAGGGAGCGCCGGACAGGGAGCGCCTGCCCGAACCCTCAGGCGACTCGCTTCGATTCTGCGATTCAAAATCGTCGCCAACTCCTGAGGGCTTTTGGCACGCTGCACATCCACCGTCATCAATCGAAATCCCGCTCGCTGAATCGGACGCGACAAATCTGTGTGCGTGGCGACCACGATAGGACCGGGCGATGCCAACAGCTCACGTCTCCGCCACCAGCCCATTCTTTGCCCCTCATCGACCAGTAGAGGACGCGACCCCGGTAACCGAGGACGTGGACCGTCTTCAGGGAAGTAAACCAAGGCAGCTCCCGGCAACTCTCTACAAAGGGCCAACAGATGAGTTGTCTTTCCAAAACCACATCCACCAATCAACTGAATGGCAGCCCATGAACTGGCCTTTAAGAAGCGTACCATTTCCCGCACATCCAACACAGCCAACTCACTACGCTCGGTTTGCGTCAATTCGCCAAACGGATTGCGCCAAAGGCCGAGAACCGCATAGGGAGAGTGACTGGGCATGGTAGGGCATGTCAAATTAGGGAGTGCAGGCGAATTAAGAGCGATAGCGATTGGCTATTTTACTCAGGCTGCAGTCGCAACAAGTAAACATCCTCCTCGCGCTTAGATTCTTTGCGAGCGGTGGCCAAAGCGGTACACTTATTAGGCATCCCCCGAGTCGTCCTTGCCGAGCGACAACCTGGTCGAGCCGGCAAAGGAAGGCATCCCATTGAAATGAGCGGCAACCGTGTCTGCCGGAAAATCCGGCTTAGTCCGTCGGTCACCTGTCGTGCAAGGTGTTGAAGGTGAACTTAGGTGATGAGACTAAGCCAGCCTAAAAAACTGAGTAAGCCCGGAAAAGAAACTAGCCTGGAAAAGTAAAGTTATGTCAGTTACCGAGACAATCCATTTGAGCGGATGGTCGAGCGATCAGTCGGGCACTCCGTGGTTGCGGAGCATTATTGCGCTGCTGCTGGGCCTGATGTTGACCGGACCCGCGGCAGCTCAGAATAACACCAATGGTGAAAAAGGGGCATCGTCGAGTCAGCGGGCAATCGCGTACTACGCCGATGCGGCCGGTTATCAAAACAATGGTGCTTATCAACTGGCGGTCGAAGAATGGCAAAAGCTTCTCAAAGAGTTCCCGCGGGATCCGCTGGCCAGCAAGGCTTGGCACTACTTGGGCGTATGCAACATCCAGCTCGATGAGCCCAACTATACCGAAGCGATCAAGGCGTTCGGCGAGGCGCTAAAAGACAAGCAACTCGAAAGCCGCGAAGAGACGCTGATCAATCTCAGTTGGTGCCTCTTTACCCGGGCGCGGATGGAGCCATCGGGCTCCGCTAGCCAGCGTGCCGGACTGGAGCAAGCCAAGCAGAGCTTGACCGAATTCCTCGGCTCGTACGGCGAAGGCGACCACGTGGACCAAGCGCTGTTCTACTTGGGCGAAATCGAGTACGCGTTGGGCAACGGCAAGAAAGCGATTGCCTACTACAACAAGCTACTCGGTAGCCGCTCGCTGTCTCAATCCAGTCTACGTCCAGACGCTCAGTATGCGGTCGCCGTCGCGTACGAAGAAAGGAACGAGAATTCGCAAGCAACCCGAGCATATCGTCAGTTTCTCAATGAGCATGCGGACCATCGACTCGCCAGCGAAGTGCGCGTGCGTCTGGCGGATTTATTGCTCAAGGACAACAAACCGAATGAGGCAGAAAGGCTGCTTGCGGGGCTGACCGGTGGCAACGAAGCATCCATGGCAGACTATGCGCTGCTGCGTCTGGGATACGCATTTTCCCTGCAGGGCAAAAACGACCAGGCAACGGCTCAGTATCTGAGCCTCCTGAAGCGATTCCCCAACTCGAAACATGCCCCCACGGCAGCCCTGTCGGTCGGGCAAGCGTTGTTCCAAAGTGGCCAGTACGACGAAGCCATTGCCCAGTTCCGCAAGCTCCTGGATGCTCGGGACGATCAAGCCGCCGATGCGGCACACTGGATGGCGATTACGCTACTGCGTCAAAACAAACCTCAAGATGCCATCGCGCTGCTGGAAGACGCCCTGAAGTGGGCCCAAAAATCTCCAAGTGGCGTCAGCCTGCAGATGGACTATGCCGACGCGCTCTATGCAATCCCCGAACAACTAGACAAGGCGCGTCAAGCATATGAGTTGATCGCAACGGAGCATCCCGATGATCCGCTCGCGCCGCGTGCTGCCTACAACGCCGCCTTTGCCGCGCTCCAATCCTCTCGGCTTTCAGAAGCCCGAAGGTGGGCGGAGACGTTCCTCAAACGATATCCGCGAGATCCCTTGCGTGGCGATGTGGCCTACGTTGCCGCCGAAGCTCTCCTGCAACAGGGTGAACACGACGCGGCCGTCAAGGCGTATGGCAAGCTGATTAGTGCCGCCCCGCAAAACCCGGCCCGTTCTTTGTGGACACTACGCCTGGCAATGGCTCACTATCTGGCCGGTCAATACGGCTCGGCCATCGACCTGCTCGGACGTGAGATGGGTCGATTCCGCGAAAACGTTCAAAAGGCCGAAGCGCAATTCATTTTGGGCGCAAGCTATCTCTATGAAGAAAATATGCAGTCGGCCATCAAGCAACTGACCGCCAGCCATGAGGCGAGCGATCGCTGGACGTCGGCCGACGAAGTGCTGTTGCTGTTGGCTGAAGCCTATCAACGCAACCAAGATAATGAATCGGCACGCAAGACGCTCGAGTCGCTTCTCAAGAAGTATCCCAATTCTCGACTGAAGGCCCAAGTCGATTACAAACTGGCGCAACTATCCGCTGCCATGAACCAATATGCACAGGCAATATCTCGCTATGAATCGATCGTCCGCAATCCGGAAGCAGCCAGCTTCCACAATTTTGCAACCTATGGCATTGCTTGGTGCCTGATGCAACAGGACGAGTACGGAAAGGCACTCAGTCGTCTCCAGCCATTGCTGAAACAACCATCCAGGGATTCGATCGGCCACGAAGCTCGCTTGGCTGAGGGTGTCTGCCTTCGCAAGCTTGGACAGACCGAGCAGGCGATCGAATCCCTGGAAACCTTCCTTCAGTCCCGCCCGACGGGCACGTCGCTAGCCAACGCACTTTACGAAGCTGGCCTGGCATACACCGAGCAAAGGGATCTCGACAAGGCAACGAAGTACTTCCGGCGAATCCTGGCCGAAGTGCCCGACTATCCGGCCATCGACAAAGTTCTCTATGAGCTCGGCTGGAATTACCAAGAGAAGTCGGATGCGGAGAATTCCGCCAAGTACTTTCAGCAGCTGGCCCAGCGATTCCCGCAAAGCGACTTCACTGCCGAAGCAACCTATATGCTGGCCCAACAGCAATACGATTCCAAGCGTTTCGGAGAGGCGGCTACGATGTACACCAGCATCCTCTCACGGACTCGCGATCCCGAGCTACTGGAAAAGGCACAATACAAACTGGGGTGGAGCCTGTTCCAACAGAAGCAGTATCGACAAGCAGCCGAGCAATTCGCCAAACAGTCCAGCGCTTACCCCAACGGCCAATTGGCTGTCGACGCGTTGTTCATGACTGCCGAATGTTCGTTCAAACAAGATCAATTCCGCGAGGCCTTTACCGGATACGAAAAAGCGCGAGCTGCGCTGGAAGCGTCCGACAAAACTGCGGCATCGGATCAAGTCAAAACGCTCATTTATCTTCATGGAGCCCAGTGCCTGCGAGAACAGAAGCGTTGGCCCGAATGCGAATCCTGGCTGCAAGTCGTCCTCAGCAAATACCCGGAAAGCTCCTATCTGCCGACAGCCCTGTATGAGATGGGGTATTGCCAGCAGAACCAGAACAAAATCAAGGAAGCGTTGTCCTACTACGCGGAGGTCGCCAATAACTATCGCAATGAAGTGGCTGCCAGGTCGCGTTTTATGATGGGTGAAGTCTACTTTTCTCAGAGAGATTTTGCGAAGGCCATTCCGGAGTTCCAGCGCGTTATGTACGGTTTCGGCGGTGAAAAAGCCCCTAAAGAGATCCAAAACTGGCAAGCCAAAAGTGCCTATGAAGCGGCCCGTTGTAGTGAGGTCCTGCTTGAGAACCTACGGGGTGCGGCACGCGAAAAAGTCATTGATACGGCCAAGGATTTTTATAGCTTTATTGTTCAAAAACATGCGGCTCATGAACTGGCCGCCCAAGCCCAAACACGTTTGGGCGAACTACAAAAACTGAGATAGGCCATTGGTGGCAGTTTCCCTCTTCGCACCCCGCCGGGTGAGTTCGTTATACTCAGGTAGGGATACATTTGCGTTGCATGACTGGCTGGACTTCGAGGTGCATGCCGCACGAGGAAAGATCGGCATCGCTTGTTCACCAATGAGTTTTCACCTGCTCAGTTGAGCTCACAGGCCGATACCGACTTGCGTTTCCACACGGATCACCCTATGCGCACTCCTATTATTCGTTTCGCATTGGCTCTCGCCGTCGCCTGGAGTGGCTTCCTATGCCTACCGGCTATCCGCGCTCAAGAGAGTCCGGGAGGCGAAGCCATACCGACCACTCCCGATGCCGGCATCAGCCAGCAGGAACTCCAGCAGTTGGCTGCGGAGGCGTCGGCCAACAGAAATTCTCCGGCGGCTCCCGAACCGAACGCGGGTCTGAAAAACAGCCTGAACTTCCTGTCGCTGCTGATCCAAGGCGGCACGCTCATGATTCCGATTGGCATCATGAGCCTACTGGTCGTTGCCGTCGGACTGGAACGGATGATTGCTCTCCGTCGCGGCCGACTGTTCCCCGGTGGTCTCCGTCGAGAGTTAAGACGTGCGATTGAAAACGGCGGTCCGCTGGCTCCCAAGGAGCTCTTCGAATCTTCCCAGCGCCACCCGTCGGCGGCATCGAGAATCATGCAGGACATGCTTCAGAAGATCGGCCGGCCCATCCCGGAAGCGGAGGCTGCGATTAACGAGGGAACCCAGCGCGAGGCCGATTATCTCTACAGCAACGTGCGCTGGCTCTCGCTGGCAGCTGCCGTAACGCCACTGATCGGTCTACTGGGAACGGTCTGGGGGATGATCATCGCTTTCTACAACACCACGCAACTGGGGGCTGGAAGAAACAGAGCCGAGGTCTTGGCCGAAGGCATCTATGTCGCACTGGTCACGACGCTTGGCGGACTGGCCGTGGCGATCCCCGCCGCTATCCTGGCCCACTACTTCGAAGGAAAAATCACCAAGATGTTGGCCAGCATCGATTGGGAACTCAGGCGGCTGATTCCTCGTTTTGAATCCCTGGAGGGAAAGACTCGCTACGACATCAGCTCGCAAGGTCTGACCCGCCGTGAAGCTTCCGAACACAACTCCAAGAGACGTTCGGCGAATGCCGACGCCAACAAGACGCAAGTGTCTCCGGCTCGCCCGACCGCGCCGCGCAGTTAGTCCCTACGCAACCATAGGCCTACCCAGTGGCAGTCCAGATAAATCGCGGAAAAGTACTTGGTGTGCTCAGCATGACGCCGCTGATCGATGTCGTCTTCTTGTTGCTCATCTTCTTTCTCGTTGCCTCGCGTTTGAGCCAAGAGGATCGCGATTTGGATATTCCACTTCCGTCTGCTGCCAACGCCATGCCGATGACCGAAGAACCGCAGGATATGGTCGTCAACATTGATGAGCGAGGCGCTATTTATGTCAACAGCCGCAACCTGGATGCGGAGCAGTTCGAAGAGCTCCTGCTGCAGTCGGTCGCCAACAATCCACTGGGCCAATCGGTCATCATTCGCGCCGACCGCCGCGTGCCGCTGCAGACTCCTGTGAACGTGATGGATATTTGCCTCAAATGTGGCGCTGCGTATTCGTTGTCGATCGCCGACGAGGAATCCTAGCGGGAGACCCCAATGCCTGAACACTCCAGACTTTCCGATTTGGCGGGCATTTCCTCCAGCGACGACGATTTCAGCGCCTTCTGGCCACTGAATATCGTCCTGATCTTGCTGGGAGTCGCCATTCTCAGCATCGCCTTCTACTTCCTCGATCCGCAAGATCAGCGTCTAACGCACAATCCATGGTCCTACGCTGTAGCAACGCCCATCGTCTTGCTCATCCTGTCTGCCCTGCTCAGTTCGGTGGTAAGCCGTCTGGTTGAAAAATCGATGCAGTTGGCTTTCCTACTGAGCATTCTCATCCACTTGATCCTGCTCGTGTACGCGGTCAACGTAGTCATTTTCTCTCGCATGTGGCCCGACGTGCTCGAATCGCTTGCCTCCCAACGAGCACAGCTCCAACGTGAAACTCAACGAGCCAACCAGTATGTTCGCCAATCGATAACCACCCAAAACGGACAGCGTCCGGACTATATGCGCTACGTGCCAACTCAGCATCAACCCACCGAAGTTCAGCAGTCCGAGTCGCCGGCGCTACAGCTGGCGCGGGCTGAAAGAACCGATCTAGTCAGCCCGACGCCGGAAGTCCAGCGCACGGCGACCCCTCACCTGCTCGAGCGACCGACTCCGGTCACGTCGACTCCCACCGCCAGTCCCCAGGCCGCGTCACTATCTCGCAGCGACCTTCAACAGCAGTCACAGTCGCGATCCGCCGCCGACATGCTCGAATCCCTGCCGCAGGAGTCGCCCACGCCGCAGCCGCTTCGTCCGACGGAGTCCCTATCGCGCAGTCGCAATCATCGCAGCGTCGATTTGCAGCAGAGTTTCACGGCGCCGAGCATCGCGGACCGCCAGCCTCCGCGCTCCCTGCAACGAGCAGATTTTCAGCCGCAGAGGCCAAGCCAGCAGGCCAATTCCGCAATGGCGCGCAGCAACAGCCGAAATGTCCAGACCACCCCCTTGGGCTCGAGGCTAGCAGACGTTCCGAATGTTCAGCTACCTCGCATGCCGGCTCCTAGCCAACTGGCCCCTTCGCAGGCCGCCGCTTCGATGGCAAACCGGGTGAATCGAAACCGCTCCTCAAGCAGCGCGTCCTCGTTGGCAACTCCGACGCTCCCCAACCCCACGCCGATGATTTCACAGCCGAGCCCAACCCTTACTCGCAACTCGCGGCAAGAATCGCAGTGGCGAGTCCCCACGCCATCGACGGGTGACACGCGAGCTGTCATCGCGCGGGATACCGCCGGCG
>JANQJJ010000217.1 GCA_028281725.1 Pirellulaceae bacterium
ACATTAGGAGACACATCCGTGGTGGTCGGTGTCGTCTGGGTCAAGGAGTCAGCGACACTTTCTGCCTGACCGCGAACACTGAAGATCCCGAGTACGCCATCGAGTGAGTCTGCAGTAATCGGTCCTTGGAAAGATAGTTTGTTGCCTTCGACTCGAGCCTGCCATGTAAGCACTTCCGGAGCTGCCGTTCCATTGCGGTTTAGAATTTCATTAAGCAGCTCATTGGCAATGGGTTTCAAGGCCTCCGGCGACGTACCAAATTCCAAGGACAAAATGCACTCCGATAGGCTGCGCCGGCCAATGATAATGCTGATGCCTCGGACCGACGCCAGCGTGGCAGCGACGTCCGCGGTGTCGTACGCCTTGAGCGTGTCGAACTTGGCGAGCCGCTGGGCCAGGGTGACTGGCGAAAACGCGTTCTCCAGGTCCGTGGCAACCAGCAACGAAAGATACTGTTCGTGCTGCTTGGCTTGCTCGACCAAGTATTCCGAGACGATCTCCCGCTCGGTGGACTCGGTCCACTGCGCGGCCAGACGGCGGTCTGCAGGCCGCAGGAATCCGATCCTGGATTCATCGATCGGTACCAAGTAACTATGTCGAGGCGACCAAACAACCTGTCTGTTTCCGATCGTGTCGACGTATCCCCCAACGCTCGTCGCCAGGGTGTCCACGTCAGTAGATTTGTTCAGCGTTGCGTAGCCCGCCTCCCAGCGTGGCCGGAGCCGCACCGGATCCAGGTCGGAGATGAGCCACACCTCCTGTAAGTCGTCTGACAAATCAGACGGCATATTCGCGTCGTTCATCAGCTTCTTAAGCGAAGGGACATGAACGTAGGCGATCGAATTGGCCTGAGCCGGAGAGCGCTGCAGCAGCGACTTGAGTTTCGGGTCCTGGGCAACTACCGATTCACCCAGTACCGCCGAGAATAACACCGCCAAGAGCATGAGCGACTTAAGTAAAGCGTACATGGAGAGGCCTTTGTCAATTCAAGAAGAGAAGATTTGAAATGATTGCTACGAAGCCCCACCAAGGTAACCCGGGACCCCCTCACACACAACTAATCTGAGAGAACACTCGGACAAATCGATCTGTGGGCGAGGATCTACCGTAGTAACCGAAGTTTGGGCGGTCGATTCGGGACGGACTACCGGCACCAGGACCGTTTTCGCTTGGGGGGTCTCGCCACCACCCGCGCCTTTAAAACGCGTTTCAAGAATCCAATGAGCTTTGGGGGGAGGTGGCGAGTCTTGCGAGCCGGTGGGGGGTGTCGAACGGACCAACGTGCAGCGGGTCGACGAGCCGGTGGGGGGCTCGTTTGATTTTTGAAACACGTTCTTCGGCTCCTCGACGCAGCGGCTGAATCTTCGGCGCGGATTCCTATCTTTTACGACGCCTACTAGCTGGGCTGATGACTTGCCGAGTTAACTCAGCCGCTGGGTTGGCAGAATCCTTGATCAACGCATCTGTCCGGAGTGATCCTCTATCCGCAGCCTCGCCATGATTCATTCGTGGTTTCCTACGGTGACAACATTTTTTAGCCAATTTTTCATAACGACCTCCTTTTTTTGTCCTCGCCATGAGATTCCTATCGGATATATCAGCATCGGAGAGAATTGTGTTTGTTTCGGCACGGTTCGCAAACTGGCGCGGTAAGAGACGGTCGGATTGCGGGCAAAGGGCAAACACGATTCACACCGGTTCTTCTACTTTGTCGAGATGGTCTGGTTACCAAATTCTTATAAGGAGATATCAGCTCGATTCCATGCGAAACTCGGCTGTCTGTTAGTAGGTGACAGACGCTGAACGAGGAGAGCGGCGCTAGCACAAGATCTTTGGCAACTCCTAGATACCGCCGCCAAGGGTCTAGCGCCGCTCGACTCGGCTTTTGGCAACCTATCGGCCTTCCGAAGTAGCCGTACCTCGGTCCCCCAAACCCTCCCGGTTCAGGACGAACAATCTTTGGGAGGAGTTTGGGGGAAAGAGGGCTTGCAAGTGCAAGGATTTGGGCCGAGTTTTCGGCGTGCAGCCATTACCCCTAGCAATTCGTGCGGAGGACGAAATTGAGCAATCAGTCGACGGAAAGGAATGGAGCGCCTGCGACGACGCTGACATTGGAGATCATTTCCGGGTACTCAATCGGCGGGTCTATTCGCGCAACCAGCGGAGATGTGCTCCTGGTAGGACGCCTAGCTTCGACCGACATGGTGGTGCTGGATCCCAGGATATCGCGCAAGCACTTTCAACTTAGAGAGCAGGATGGTTTCTGGCAACTCATGGATCTCGGCAGCCGCAACGGAACGCTGCTTAACGGCGAGCCTGTCACCGAAGCGGACGTCCATGGACAGGACATCATCGTCGCCGGTGATACGGTATTCGAGGTGACCATTCAGCGCGAGACGCTGCAGGTCGATTCTTAACAAGCCGGGTAGAACCATCCAGGCTACAACTCGGCCGTGACAGAACCAAAACGACGTTGGCGATAAATCTTCAGACCGTTGAGGGCATGATAGAGTGAGCCGCAGTCGAGTTCCACGCCACCTGTCGTCTCTAGCAGGACACACAGTCGCTCGGTAGCCAGCTCAACCCAGGCCTGTCCCAACGCCTCTTGCGGTAAGGCGAGTGCAACAAACTCCAGTATGTGTCCGGAACTGGCTAGCACAGCAGACAGATCCGTGGTGCTACCCGGACGCATAAAGTAGTAACTGGACAGGGCACCATCACCACCACGATTCTCCTTCGCGAGGGTCAGGGCTCGGTCCACCGTCTGCTGGGCCCTTTGCCATACCTCCGAATCGGCCAACCCCAGACGCTTTTTCGCGTCGAGCGCTCTTACTATTCCCGCCAGTCGATGAGTCCCTCCGCAAGCGCTCGAGTCGACGTCGTACTCCAATTCTACGTCCACCAATACTTCCCAGCTGACCATCGAGCCGTCTGCGGCCCGCCAACTGGGCTCATCGGGAAAGTAGTGCGTCAAAGCGATCAACGTCCAACTGTACTCCTCGAGCAAGTTGTTCGTCACGTCGTACTGGGCTTGCCGCGCCCAATCCAGAATCGTGAACTCTTCCGAACCTACCTGGATTGAGGTGTCCAGCGGCAGGTCGGCCATCGCAAACACCGCAAGCCATTGATCGGGGTGTCCCTGGCCGACGTAACTGCCTGGTTCCAAGCGAGCCTTCATGCCGCGGCGACCGGTTGCAGGCAGGATATTCGATGAGGCCATCAATTCGAAGCCATGAATCTGTCCACCCGTAAACGCATATTCAACAGCGCCGACCAGTCCACGATCCGGTGTTTCAATCTGCAAATCAAAACCGTAACAAACCACGCCGTGCATGATTTGCCAAGCGGCATTGTCGCTTGCACTCAGCCGCCGTTGGTTCAAGCCAGCCTCGAGAACACGATCGATTCTGCCGCTAAGCTCGACCGACGAATCTTCGCCCAGTTGGGCCTCCAGTTTGGTAGCTGACAGCTGACGATCGCTGAGCGAACCAATGGTTGCGGGACTGCACCCGGCGAGCATGCAGCTGGCGGTGAGGATCATCGGAAAGTAGCGAAAATGGTGGTTCATCTGGTAACTTGGCAGTTGGGGAAACGAAAGGAGCGTCCATTGTAATCTGTAGGAACGGCGTAGTTTGCCGGAAAGGCCGCGAGGCGTTTGAATTCAAGCGGCAGGTCTTCCGTGAATCCAGTCCTTCGTAAGGGCACCGGATGCTGCCGCCCACCAGCAGTCCCTCGGCTAACAAGACGCTACCCCCAGAGACGCTTTAAGCCAATCGCAATGCGCCGGACGGAGAGCTCAAGGCAGCGTATTGAAGATCCGATCTCCCGCGTCGCCCAGCCCAGGCACGATGAATTGCTGCTCGTTCAACTCGGGGTCGATGGCCGCGACGAAGACTCGGACTCCGGGAAACTCGCTCTGCAGGCGCTCTAAACCCGGTCGAGAAGCGATGATGCTCAGGACACGAATATCCGGGCAGTCCCACCGATCTAGCGCCTCAATAGCTGAAACGACGCTTCCGCCAGTGGCCAGCATCGGGTCGAGAACAAAAACGACGTCACAGGCGCCGCCAGCGGGCAGTTTGCAGTAGTACTCGATCGGCTGAGCCGTTTGCTCATCGCGATACATTCCCAGATGCCATACCTCGGCTTCCGGCAGCAACTCCTGAAGTGGCTCGACCATCCCTAGGCCAGCTCGCAAGATCGGAACAATGGCAATCTTAACTGCCAATTCGCTTCCGTCCGTCTCCGTCAGCGGCGTCGTGATGCGCCGGTCCCTGATGGGTAAATCGGTCGTCGCTGAAAACGCCAAGAGAGAAGCCAGGCGATGGGTCTGGCGGCGAAACAGAGAGGGCGCGGTCGTTCTATCCCGCAGGATGGTTAGGTGGTGGTCAACCAACGAATGCTTTAGTTCGATGACACCATCCACGCGACTGATCCTCTCAACGCATCATCTAATTACTCAGTGAATAAACGAAAAGCTAGCGGATGGGGAGGGATTCGAACCCCCGGTACCTTTCGGTACAGTGGTTTTCAAGACCACCGCCTTCGACCACTCGGCCACCCATCCGACCCTTGCTTTCCTTGTGAGGGCTGGCTATCGCCCTCCGCCAATTGTCCGCCTGCCGAAACATCGAAAAAATGGACACTTCTCGGTCAGCGGCACCAGCGCCTCGTCCCCGGGCTCCCGCCTGGCAGCGCATGGTCTTCCAGGCTCCGCCTCGTCCAGGGCCCACGCTTTTTGCAATAGTGGGCTCGCAGCCATGTCCGGCTGGGCCGGCAAACACTCGGCCGCGAGGCAGAGCCTCGGAACCAGACGGTGGGGTTCACCGAGAAGTGTCGAAAAATGGGCTAACCAGTACCGGAAGCACCTGTCAGCTGCCGCACAACGCCGTCCGGGAGCGAAGCATTAGGGCGGATTCTACTGGACGCCGCCGCCCTGTCCTAGGTCGGTACCTCAAAATAGAGACGGTTGCAAACGAGCTGGTCCCAGCCAGGGCAATCAGAGAGACCCCTCAACTTCTGGAACCGTCAGGACCAAGGGGACATTCGGAATGGCCGTCGACAATGCCGCTTATTCGTCCACTTCCACAATGTTTTGGATTGACCGCTGCGGGGAAGCGTTGTCTGCTGACAGGCCTGGCTCGGAGTTGGCCGGTTGCTGTACCACGGTAGACTGCTCCCGTGCCAGCAGTCGTTCGATGGCGACTCGCGCATCGCTGACGACGGCAAGTTGCTGGTGAAACTCAGGAGAGACGTCGCCGTACCCGTGCTTGGGTGCTTTCTCACCGAAGGACTCGTGCCACATGGAACCGTATTCGATGAATCCTGTTTCCAAGATGTCGCCATCCGCGCTGTTCTTCGGCACTGCAAAGCTATTGAGTTTGGCGGATTTGTTTTGTACGCCCGCCAGCACCACGGTGCCGCTGTCGTTGTCGCGTATGAACATGTATTCGGGTGACCAACGAATCCTGTCGTCTCCTTTCCGCACAGCTCCGAAAGATCCAGGAGCTCTGGAAGCTCCGGGAAAAACATACGCGGTGCAGTCTCTTCCGTTATATGCCTGCACTGGAAAGTGGTCAGTGCATTGAGTGAAATCCGGCAGGGATTTCTCTAAGATGTCCGATAGGACGCGGAGACCCTCGTGGTTCCGGCGTATCAACCTAAGCCCGGTAAACTTCTTCTGCACTTGTTGCTTAAACTCCCTACCACTTCTGTAGGCCAGGAGTCCGTAGAAGATCGTATCCGCTTCGGTGGCATGTTGCTTGGCGTGAAAGATCCGTTTCTTGCATAAAACTCCTTCGTGGCGTACGACACGGAACTCTGGGCTGTCCTGTGGGCCCTGCGTACCTTCTATTCTATCTAGGTTTTGCCCGACCCTAAATTCATCGACCGAAGTCGACTGTAGCGCTACCTCGATCTCCCTGGCCGTCAATTCGTCTGAGGGCTTATCCAAACAATCTGCCGCATAATCTATGTCGGCCTTGGAGATCTTGTCGTACCTCGGATAGGCGTAATCGAATTTGTCCTGCTCGTCGAAGGACAGGGGCTGTTTGGCCGCCTGCAC
>JANQJJ010000230.1 GCA_028281725.1 Pirellulaceae bacterium
ATGCGCAGACCAACAAAACCTCCATCGCCGGCGGGCAGGCAGGCGGCCCAGCTTTCCCCGGAACGCACCAAGACGCTCTTGGAGTTATCCAGCAGGAAGATGCCGAATCGGTTGGGGACCAAGGCCCGAGCGGATCGACGAGCCATTCGGTTGTCCGCCTCGTACAGTTGGCCTGACCTGGCAAATACGTTTCGAGCCGTCTCGGAAGCCGCTCTGGAATCATGGCCGGCCACGTAGGCGCAGAGCATTTCGGCCGAATTCGGAATCCGATATCCCGATCGATTCTCCCTGATGCCCAGAATCACAGGGCTGGCCGATTCGGTGGTTGTATCGAGCTGGTAGACGGGTTCCAAATCGTCTCGCCTGCTGAGCCAATTGCACAGCAGGGCAACATTCGCAATGGAATGCCCCAACGAGGGCCGCGGGTTCGCGACAGGAACGCGCCGATACGCGTCGTCCGTCACATAGGCAGGGGCACTGTCGAGAAAATCTCGCACAGTGGAATTCGTGATTTTTGTAGGAGTGATCCAGACTTCCCAGGTATCTTCGGGCATCACTAGATCATGGATGCCGACGCTATCGCCCCGGCCGCTCTGAGTGTACACGTCCGGTAGGGGAGCCACCCGCAACCGAATCATCTTGATGCCCGATGGGGAGCAGGTCCAATCCGAGTCCTCGGGAGGCACAGGCGTGAAGTCTGCTAAATCCAGCCTGGCATGATGAATGAGCCAGTCCGCCACGGCGTGGAGTATTGCGGACCCGTCAACGAGCATCTCTTGCAGAGTCGACCGAGGCAGCCTGTCTGCCAACTCGGTTGCCGGGTAGGAGCCCAATATCATCGCGGCGTGATACCGGACGCAGACCGAATCACTTTGGAGCAGCTGAAGCCAGGGTTTCAGATCCCCACGCCACCGAACGGCTTCATTGGTCGCAACGCGATTTTCCACCGGACTGGCACGTGAGTCAAAAAAATATTCGATCGGCGCGGTTTCTCCAAGGTAGGCCAAGCTAATGGCGGCGCGGGCTCGAGTCGTCAGGTCAAAACGGGCTCGTTCTTCCCCAGTCACTTCGCGCAATACGTCGATAGCAGCAGGGTTTTCGTCTGCAAGCTCTAAGACGTTCACCGCCAATTCGGGCTCCACATCGGCCAACCTCCGGAATAGAACGCCTAGTCGGTTTGGATCGTTTTGGGCGAGCAACAGCAAGCATCGGCCTCGAATATGTTGCTGTTTGGAGTGAGACCAGTCATTGGCAAATTGAATGATTTGCCAGCGAGCCTGAGAGTCTTCTAGTTCATCCAACCGCGCGGAGACCTGAGATGCGTCCCCATTGATCAGCGAATCGAACTGAGCTACCGCGATGTCGCGATTCATGGCTCTGGCGATACGCCTTTGCTTCACCGCGTAGGCGGCGACGCCACCGACCACCGCAACAGCCAGCACGCAAGCTAACGCCCAGAATCTATAGTAGCCGCCAACTGCCTTCAGGTAGGCGCGTTGCGATTCGGTAGCCTTGGCTTTGCAGCCGGCACGAAAGATATCGACGTATTCAGTTGGCGAAGGAAAAAAACGCCTGTCTGGCCTTCGCGACCACATATCCGACAACTCATTGAAACGCGATATGGCGCGCCCTCGCCACGTGCTGCGCTT
>JANQJJ010000260.1 GCA_028281725.1 Pirellulaceae bacterium
TAAAAACGTTGGCATCGAGCCCACTGAAAGTCCCGTCAGTCGCGAAGTCATCGAGCCCCGTATCCGAGTCGGAGAGCGTCAGCATGGACGTGCCGGCCACAGCTCCATCGATTGTCAAGCTTCCGAGCTCAATGGCCGTCCCGGAAACCCCGTCAAAGGAGATGGCGGAAATGACCGCCGACGATGCATTGAACGAAGAGCCGAGATCGCTGAAGCCGGAGCCGACCGCGAATCCGCTGATCGATGAGTTGGCGTTATCAAGATCGGCCTGGAAGGCGTACGCGACCAACAAATCTGACGCCAGGTCAGGTTCCCCCGTGGTGTCGCCGAATTGCCTCAGAAACACGGGGATGGTGACCGCCTGGCCCACTTCGACACTAAATGTCGACGTATTCCCATCGGCTGAAAAACTCAGTACAAGACCCGCATGAACTTGCCTCGATGACCAAACGTTCATCCCCAATGCAATCGTGAGGCTTACGCAGACCCAGCTTGGCCAACCGAGTCTCCCATCTGACCTTGGTGGTTCGTCGCTCGACCGTGTTGGAAGTTGCTCGCACTCAGACATGGCGAAATCTTTCATTAGGTGAGAGTCTTGGATGACAGTGGGGCACGCCGCTGGCAAATCCCGGCTGTGTGCGCGGTGATTTGGGTCATGGATCAAGACGTGTTCGGTATCGGAGGCGAAATGCTGCGAAGTCCGCCCCATCGACGTCTCCGTCCCCGTCAAAATCCAACCCAGCATTGAATTCCGGGTCGGTCGCTCGGCGCCGGAACGTCTGGCCGAACACTCCGAAGTCATCAACATCGACATCTCGATCTCCATCGACGTCTCCGAAGTAACGGAAAAACTCATCCACTGCCGATCCGCCGGGCCCGCCATCCCGGTCGCCGTCGAGCTGGTTGCCACTAGCATCTCTAATGTGCGTTCCGAGAATCGTAAGCCGATAGTTACCATCGACGAGCGAACCGTGGACGTCGACGGAGTTGTCCGACGGATCGAATTTGAGCACTGCCCGCGTCTTGCCATTGACAACGGAGATGAAAGTACTGAAGGCCACGGCGTTGTCACCGGAAGCACTCAAAACAAATGCCCCGCTGTCTATATGAACCTCGGAATCGAAGTCGACTTGGATTGAGCGAACAACGCTTTGCTGTTGCCCGCCTGCGCCGTAGACGATCTGCGCCACCTGGGGAGCCACGTTGTCAAGTTGGTAAGTCTGGTCGGTAATCGGTTCGTGGGGAGACAGACCGTTCCCAACCGAATCGGTGATGGTATGCCCATCGCTGAGACTGAGCCCGAGCTCTCCATTGAAGGCAGACAAGTCGCCTCCGGAAACCGTGATTTGGTATTGGCTGCCGCTTCCGGTAAGGCTGGTAATCACCGCCGTCGACCCGCCAACAAGGACAAAATCACTGGGCTCCACACCCTGCACTGGTTCGTCAAACGTTACCTGGAACACCAGTGTATCGGCGTTGGTGAATTCGCTAGCCGGAGTCATCCGCTCAATACTGGAGACTTGCGGCGGGGATTCGAGCACGATGATCTCCATTTCTGCGAGTACATCTTGGCTAGTGCTCGAGCGAATAAGGAGTTTCGTAGATCGATTGCCCATCGACTGGTCATCGGCAGCGCCAATCGTAATTCGATTGATGGCACTGCCCGACGCGTCTGGCGGCAGCAAAGCTGACGAAATCTGGATGAAATCGTCTTCTGGTTCATAGGTAAACAAGCTGGACAGTTCAAAAGCGGCCAGCTGCTTATCTTCACGGAGTATTAAACGCTCGGGTATGCCGACCGGACGGAGCGGTGAGGTCCGATCATCGAGCACTGCCAACGTGGTCAAATTGCGCTGGTCACGCGAGGAGAGCAAATCGACGGCGCGGTCGAGACGAGCAAACACCGCCGTACCCCCCACCCTACCCAAGGCCGGCCACAGGTCCCCCGCATCGACCGGGATGTCTTCGGGCTTGGTCCACGGTACGGCCTTGTCGGGACCGGCTTCGACGAAGCCTCGCGTGCGGGAAATCCCATCGCGCACATCGCGGTTGCGGACCTGATCGCCACTGGAGTTGATAAGAGTATCCGGGCCTTCAAAGCTGAGTATACGAGTGGTTGTCGAGTTCCATGGCTCCCCGTTGCTACGAAACACATCCGGCATGTATTGCAGCAGGGACGCGTTGTGAGGACTGTCCCACGGCTCGTCCAAACGAAACTGGTTGTAGAGCGCCCCGTGTCCGATAAATGGGAGAATTGCAACTCGCCAGCTGAGCGTCGGCTGCTCGGTCACGATGTTGGAGCGATGCCCCCACAGATTTCTGGGAAAGTATTGATAAACACTTTCGTGGTTCAAAGCGCCGCGAGCGACACTCCCCAAATTGGACGAAATCGATTTGACTGAAAAGACTTCGCGGGCCAATACATTGCCGGCATTAAACTCTTCCGTGGAAGGGTTGGAAGACGAGGCGCCGGCCACCGTTAGCAGAGCTGCCAGTTCCGCGTTGCTGGTCGTCGATGTGCCCAGTTGGGCTGATCGTCGGTCAGCTAGGCCAACACGCATCACTCCTGCGGGGAACTGCCCCAAGCTATTCCAGGGCTCCGCCATATCTACAGCCAAGGCCTCTGGCATCGTCCAAGGCACCGCTTTGTCCGTTCCGGCCTCGACAAACATTATCGTTTGAGCAGTTCCATCGCGCAAATCTCGGAATCGGATTGCGCTCGTTCGATTGCGGTCGTAGGCTGTCCCTGGGCCGTCCGGCACCCGCATGCGCGTGGTGTTCGTGCCGGCGGAATCATCCCCGCTGCGGTAGACGTCGGGCATCTGGTCCAATAACGCCAGATTGTGCGGGCTATCCCAGGCTTCGTTGTGATCAAAGCGATTGTAAAGACTTTCATAGCCGAGAAATGGCAGTAGCTGCACGCGCCAGCTCAGCAACAGATTGCTTTCCGCGTCCGTGGTGCCCATGGGAGGAAAACTTCTCTGTCTGCTCTCGTAGTTGAGCATCGCCAGCATGATCCTGCGGACGTTGCCAGCGTTATTACGCTCTCCATACCGAGACAAGGTTTCGACCGTGTCGGACCGGGCGGCCCATACGCGTCCCCATGTCGGCACGTCGGCCGTCTGCACACCGTCGCTTTCCTTGACGGTGGCGATGGCAGCAAATAGATCGGCAGATATGTTCGAGGGCATTTGGTACACCGAACCATTGGCAAACACCGCGGCGACCAAACTACCGACGCTGGAGCCCAAAGTTGCCTGCAGGCCGGCGGCGTCGAAGGGCAGATCCTGGGGCTTGGACCACTCCACCGCTTTTTCTGGAGCCGCCTGGATGATGAGCAGAGTATTCTGGACGTCGTGTTCGATGTCCGACGGTTGCGTGTTCGCTGGAGCATTGTTCTCGTCCAGTAAATGAGCCGTGGGACTGGAACTCTGGGCAGCCTGAACCGTTACAAAACGCGTCTTGTTTTCATCCGCCGCATCGCCGGTACTGCGGTAGATGTCCGGCATCCGATCGAGGAGCGGCAAATTGTTAGGGCTGTCCCAAGGCTCGTCTAGATGGAACTGCTCATAAAGATCCCGATGACCTAAGTATTGCAGCACATGCACTCGCCAGCTCAGGTAGGGCTTGCCCGAAGCGTCAAAGAAATTGCTGTTCGTCGGGTATAAAAACCGCCTAAATGCCGACCTCATAGTGCGCTGCCCGAGGCCCAAGCGATACAACTTGGTTAAGTCGACCTGCTGAGCGTTCGGCAATACGTTGATCTCGACGAAGGTGGGCTGGGACCGCAGGCCATTGTGGATGTCGAATTCGATCGTGTCGACGCCGACGAAGCCATCGTCCGGGCGGTACCATATCTGGCCGTCGGCATTCACCGAGAGTGAGCCGTGCTGGGTCGAGGAGACGAGATTGGAGAATGTCGGAAATGCGTTGAAGCGGGCCAATGTACCCAGGTGGAATACGTTGCTGGGACTGGAGGCGGTAGCTTGACCGGCTTGTACGTAGAACCGATCGCCCAGTGCCGAAATGGTGTCATCCAGCTCGGCGGCACTCGACTGGATGGATTGCTTCAATGCCGGAAACGCATCTAGGTTGCCACCCAAGCTGGATATCGTGATAAAGTCGGTCAGTTCCTCTCCCGACAACTTGTTACGAACCGTGTAGGTAAAGCGATCCGTCCCGAGAAAATTTGGTGAACTCGTATATCTCACGATGCCTGTGGACGCATCGAGCAGCGTCACGGTACCAAAGCGAGGTGTCCCCATCTCGGAGATCTCGTAGATGGAGGCCGGTGCCAAGTCGTCGTTGTCTAAGACATTGAATTCGACGGTCCGTCCTCCATCTGGAGCCAGAGTTTGGATCTGGGGCGCCGCCGTGCTAACCCAATACTGGAGGCGCACCCGAGCATCTGCGGTCAAATTCGACTGGTTCAATTCCGCCGCGGGTCGAAAGGAAGTGGCTGCCGGGGGAAATGCGCTTCCGTCGATCAATCCGTCCTGCCAGAAGCCGGTGACCTTTCGTGTTGTGCGACTGGCGGGTAGCTCTTGATGATCGAACAGCACAGGAAACAGGCTTTGACCAGCTACGGCGTTACGCACCGCGGTACCGGAAGGGATTTCGGGTCCCGACCAGGGCGAACTCAGCAAAATCCGATTGCCTTGAATCCCTCCCTCATCCCACATGCCCGCCGCCAGGTCCATGGCAACGTGGCGCGTATAAGTATGGTCGCTGTACTGATGGCCGGTCGAATCTTGATACCCAAACCAGGCCAAGGCGCGCGTCTGGGGGCGCGGGTCTTGGTTGCTCCAGCCAGATGCATCGACCAAATCGATAAAGGTATCGCCCGGCGTCAGCGTCGCCGCCAGATGCGTATCGGTTGCCGTCGCGAACCTCTGAACATGTTCCGAAGAG
>JANQJJ010000296.1 GCA_028281725.1 Pirellulaceae bacterium
CGAGACCGACGAGCCGGGGTCTTCGTAGCCTCTGTTGATTGTTGAACTGCCCCGCGGTCTGGCGAGCTAATCCATTGCCTCGCCGGCCGCTCCGTTGGCTGGTGCCGGCCGCGGAAGGCCAGTGGGACTGGCCGCTGAGCGCTACCTCGCAAGCCAACGATTGGTGGGCTGGACGATCGCGATCGATACGAGCTTATGCGGCCAATCGCGTCGCGCCGGGAGATTGCCCAATAGCCTTTTTCCGACAAGCCTACGAGATGGTTGCCTGCCCAATCCCTTGCAGGAGAACGCAGGGTCCACCAACGTCCGTGCCTGGAAAAAATTAAGATCAACGATCAGTAATAATTACAACTCAATCGTAAGCAAAAGTTCGCTCGCACCGCCGTACGAATTGCCCCTCGACGGCCAACTGACGCTTTGCCCTTTTCATCAGTTGGAACGCAGTGCGAGCGAACAAAGGGCCCTGTGTGGATGCTTTGTTCGGTATCAAAGACGCTACTGCTGATTCACAAATGAACGCAGTAATTCTCGCAACGCTAACAATATCGCACCTCGCTGCTCCCAGTGCCAGTTTTTTATGTCCAAGCAGGCAGTTTTTCGTCCTGCACTGAGAACTCGCCCGGTGAAGTCAACAAAGTTTACGCAACCGTTACGTCCGGACTCAGCATCCACGGCTTTGGTCTGATTCGTGTGGCCCCATAGCGGGGTGCCGCTGCGGGTTTGATAACTCAACGGAACGGAAATCGGTAGCGGTGAGAAGTGGAGTGCTTGCGCGCGAGCGGCACGGGCCCCCTAGTGCGTGTCCAAGCAACGAAATCGTTGCTCAATCGGGCGAGGGCGAAGCACCAGTGAACCAACGGCACGCTCTAGTTGGCCAGCTCGGCGACATCCATGTAACGATACCTGCCGGCGGTGCCTGTGGCCAAAGATTTGATCCAGCCTCCGCCTGCCCCCTGGCTTGGGCCGGCTCCGAACTGGATCGTATGGATGGTGCAGCCCGACCGCGCGGCACGAGTGTGAAGGTTCTCCAATTCGCTTGCCGCAGGAGATGGATAGTCCGCATCGGTCAGGAAGAACACGACATCCGGCCCCATGGATAGGGCCATGCGTAGAGCATCCACGTGGCGCGTTCCGCCAAAGGCTGAAACGTCGCGGACGAAACGTGATGCGGCCAGTTTCGTCTGTTCATCTCCGGTCAACAGCGCTGGGCCTCTTCCACCAAGTCCGCCAAACGGTAGCGGCGAATCGTTGTAGAAGATGATTTGAAACTGGTGCGTCGGCCCCAGCGACCGGATGCTTTCGAGAAGCTGTGCCTTAGCGACACTCAAAGGAAGGCCGCCGTATCCATTCATGCTGTCCGAACGGTCGAAGACGTATAAGAAACGAGTCCCCTCGCCTTCGATGCCGAAGACCGTTGTCTTGACCTTCGGTATCGTCCGATTTCCACCTATTTGCGCTCCGCCATCGCCCAAACCCAACCCGCCTGCGGCGGCCGAGGGATCGCCGCTGGGGCCTGCACCGCTCGGTAGAAGCCCCTCCAACAAAGATTGTTGGTCCGATTTCATCACGCTCTCGTCAGGCAAGCTCGCCGAAAGGCTTTCCCCCGCGTCACTGCTGTCGCTTGCGCCAAGGTCGCTCGCGCCCGAGTCGTTCAGGAAGTATGCCTCGCCACCAGTCAACTCGTAGACCACGGCCACACCGACCGGCCTGTCCTTCTCACCGCCTGTGCCCCGAACTCGGCCGGTCCAGAAGGTGCCGATCGTTGCGATCAGGCAAGTGTGTAGGATCAGCGATAGTGCCCAAGCCGGTAGATTGGTCAGCCCGCGGCCCGTGCGTGGCAGGTCGGGGATCTCGCGCCGGGCGAGTCGGGCAGGTGCCTTGGAAGAAGAGGGCATACCAGTGGACAACCTATCGTTACTACAGAATTTGATCTTCGGACTGCTACTATTGTAGGCGCTAGTCGCGGTCAGGTCCTAATGATGAGAAGGCCATAAAAAAGGGACCATCCGAGATGTAAAGACAGCGGATGGTCCCGTCCGAGAGAGTCCCATTGCCCCTTGAAACCTCTCAGTATCAGCCCAAATCTTGTTCCGGCTGACTCCGCTGATTATCTCTGATCGCCTAACTCATTGACTGGCGAATATACGCCAAAAGCAAATTTTGTCCCTGAGAATACCTTTAAAAGCAGTCACTTCGGGTGGTAGTATAAGTTTGCTTAGGACGGCCAGGCAAAGTAGGGGTGAGTCTGCGGCCGGACACCCAGTTGCCGCCATCGACGGTTTTCCACATCAGCGGAACGAAAACAGGCAGCGGAAAAAAATGGAACGCCGCCGGCGTCGCACACCGCAGGATATCGCGTGAGTTGGGAGCGAGACATTGTCGGTAAAAAGCCCAAGAGTATTCGTCGTCGATGATGATCCTCAGGTGCTGTCGGTGATAGGCCAGCTTCTGGCAGTCAATGGACTTCAACCCGAGATGTTTCGGGGAGCTGGTGAGTTGCTTGAAAGTGTGAGCACGGCCGACACGGGATGTGTCGTCACCGATCTGGAAATGCCCGGCATCTCGGGCATTGATTTACAATCCTTGCTGTTGGAGATGGGCAGCAGTCTGTCGGTGATCGTGGTGACAGGACATGCGGACGTACCGAAGGCGATTGAGATCATGGAACAGGGGGCGGTGACCCTACTAGAAAAGCCCTTCAACTCACAGCAACTGGTAACCGAAGTGGAACGAGCCATTCGCATCAGCCAGCAAACTCATAAGCGTCGTGAAAGAAAGTCTTCCGCCAAACGTTTAATATCTTCGTTGACCGAAGAGGAGCTAGAGATCATGCGATGTGCGGCCCACGGCATGCCGAACAAGGCGATCAGTTTGAGATTGGACGTGAGCCCGCGAACGGTGGATCGTCGTCGTCAGACCGCGCTGGTCAAGCTCGGTGTCGCTTCGGTAGCGGCTTTCGCGGTGATGTTCGCCGCGTTCAACGACGAGATATGAAAAGGCGGAACATCCGAACCGGCGCAAGTCGATCTATCCTCAGGGCCACGCGGACCGGACGCAGGCGAGGGGCGACCTGAGGAGAGGGCAATCTACCGTGTGCCCTGTCCAGCAGCCGACGATTTCTCCAGAGTTACCTAGTCTTGGTCGGCGTTTCAACTGGATTTCAATTGCCGTTGGGCCGTCGCCTGCGAGCCGTTCACTTCGCGTTGCTCATCGGGCCGCTGGCTCACCCCGTAGCCGCGAAAAAGGTCCTTTAGTAAAAAATTTACGTAATTCAACTGCCCAGAAGACAATCGTGCTCAGCACGATGCACAAGACCAGTTCACCGGACGACAGCGCGGTCGTTCTGAAAATGCCTCGCAAGGGTGCCCAGTAGATCACAGCCATTTGCAGGCCAAACGTGAGCACTACCGAGCCGATGAGCGTTCTATTGGAAAAGACGCCGATTCGAAATAGCGAATCGTGCCGCGAGCGAATCGCCAGAGCGTTGCCCATCTGAGTTAGCGTGAGCACCGTGAAAACGATTGTCCGCCAGTGAGCGTCCGAAGATGAACCTGACGTCCAGCTCCAGTAGCCGGCGCTCAAAGATACCACTCCCATTAGTAAACCGATCCAGGCGATGTCGCGTACCATGCCGCGGCCGAAGATGTGCTCCTGGGGTGGATAAGGAGCACGACACATCGTACCACGCTCGGCCTTTTCAACCGCCAGGGCAAGCCCCGGCAGGCCATCGGTCACCAGATTGATCCACAGGATTTGCAGAGGCAACAGGGGCAACGGCATACCCATCAAAGGACCCAGCACCATCACGCAAACCTCACCCGCATTGCTGGTCATAGTGTAGGTCACGAACTTGCGGATGTTGTCATAGACAATCCGGCCTTCTTCAACCGCGTTGACGATCGTGGCAAAGTTGTCGTCCAGCAGAACCATTTGGGACGCCTCCTTGGAAACGTCGGTGCCGGTGATTCCCATGGCGACGCCGATGTGAGCTTGTTTCAAAGCGGGTGCGTCATTGACGCCGTCGCCGGTCATCGCGACGACGTGGCCTCGGTCCTGGAGTGCTTGGACCAGCCGCAGTTTGTGTTGGGGAGCAACCCGCGCGTAAACCGACGTGCTCTCCACAGTGGTTCGGAGATCCTCAGAGCCAATTCGCTCCAGGTCCTGTCCGGTGAGCACTTGACCATCTTCCGCGATATTCAGTTGCCAGGCGATATGCCTGGCGGTGAGCGGATGATCGCCGGTAATCATGATCGGCCGAATACCTGCCGTTCGGCAGCGCGCTACCGCCTCGGCGACCTCCGCACGCGGGGGGTCCATCATCCCGAGCATGCCTAAGAATATTAACTGCTGCTCCACAGATTCAAATCGGCCATTGGCAGATTCTTGTTCGTCGAGCATCCGAAACGCAACGCCCAACACGCGCATTCCTCCCGCCGCCAGTTCATCGTGTGCTTCGGCGATACGCCGTTGCCAGTCGTCGTCCATCGGCTTGGGTGCGTCTTCGTCCCAGACGTATTGGCACACGCCAAGAATGCTATCGACTGCCCCTTTCGTGAAGGCCAGACGGTCGCCATCGAGCTGGGTGATCGGCCGCAACGCCGCCATGACGGACCCGTCGGTTTCCTCGCCGGACGAAGGTAGGATGCGATGCACCGTCGTCATGCGTTTGCGTTCAGAATCAAAAGGCACTTCGGCTTCCCGTGGAAACAGCACCATCAATCGGTCCTTGCGAAGTCCCGAGCGAGCAGCCGCGACAGCCAGGGCGCCTTCGGTCGGATCGCCCACCGTTCGAAACTTCCCGCGTTCGTCATCCAACTCGAGCTGAGCGTCGTTGCACAAGCCAGCGCCCGTCAGTAGCAGGGCTAGCGAGGAGTGGGTCGCGACTTGCTGCCGGAGTACGCCGGTCTCCGCGGAGGAGTCGGACCCGGCAGACGATTGGCCTTTCTGATGCGTCTCGGTCAAGCTGAGCCGATCCCCGGCCACATCGAGCACCGTGACCGTCATGCGGTTTTCCGTCAGCGTGCCGGTCTTGTCCGAGCAGATCACCGTGACGGAGCCGAGCGTTTCGACAGCAGGAAGTCTGCGAATCAGCGCATGACGCTGGAACATCCGCCGCGCACCAAGGGCCAGTGCGACCGTCGCCACCGCCGGCAGGCCCTCCGGCACGACTGCGACAGCCAGGCTGAGCGCGGTCATGAACATCAACCGCGGATCTTCGCCGCGGAGCATTCCCAGGACGAACACCAACGCCACGATCCCGATCGCGACACCAGCCAAGGTGCGGCCGAGTTGCGCCAGGCGTTTTTGCAGCGGTGCCGATTCGGTTTCCACCGTCTGCAGTGACCGAGCAATACTTCCCAGCTGAGTGTTCATGCCAGTTTCGGTAACAATGGCCTCGCCGTGACCGTAGGTCAGTAGAGTCCCCATGTAGGCCATGTTGGTGCGGTCGCCCAGCGGCAAGTCCTCTCCCTGAAGCGGCTCAACGTGTTTTTCGACCGCTTCGGATTCACCGGTCAACGCGGCCTCTTGAATCTTGATATTGATCGATTCCACTAGCCGACAGTCTGCCGGCACATAGTTGCCGACTTCCATCAGCAACATGTCGCCCGGAACCAGTTGCCGAGCGGAGATTTCCCGAACGACCCCCTCTCGCCGAACCCGAACGACCGGTACGGCCAACTTCTTCAGTGCGGCCAGTGCCCTTTCAGCCCGATAATCCTGAACAAAACCGAGCACGGCGTTGAGAAAAACGATGGCCAGAATGACGACGGCATCGGTGGTTTCGTGTAGTAGGGCCGATACGGCTGCCGCGACGATCAGCAGCAAGACCATCGCTCCGCTGAGTTGCTCCCAAAGAATACGCCCGGGTGGCCGACCGCCGGCGTCGACAAGTTCGTTTGGCCCATACTTGGCGTAGCGCGAGGCAACCTGGTCGGCTGCTAGCCCTCTTACAGAGTCCGAATCGAGCTGCTCGACTGCATCTGCCGACGTCTTTCGATGCCAATCCGTCACTTTTCACCCTTTTGGTTGACGCGTTCCGGATTCAATGGGACCATTTGGACTGGGCCTTCCTAATTGCCTTTCGCAATTCGTCGGTTTGTTGGTCCACCGGCGGCAAGAAGTCCATTCCCCGTAGCAGCCAATCGGCAAGCTGTTCCGCTCGCAGCCGGTAAAAGACTCTTCGCCCCACGCGGCGCTCAGATACGATGCGATGGGCACGCAAGACCATCAGGTGCTGCGACACGCTCGAATGGCTGAGCCCCGCCTCTTTCGCCAGAGAGGCGACATCGCGCTCGCCGCTTCGCAGTTCCGCCAGGATCTGGATCCGTCGCGGGTGGGCCAACACACGTAAGAACTCTGCCAGTTCATTGGCGGCAAGCAGACGGTACGGCATGGCGTCGACTTTCTGCGGCGGTCTATTGGTTCGTCGAGAGGCTCCCAAGACAATACCTTCCCACATTCAGATGTTTGAACATGTAGACAAGCAACTCTCGCGCCAATTTGCTCCACCGGATTCTTCGCAGCACGCTACCCAACCAGCCGTTTCGCGGCGGGATCGCCATGTGTGCCCGAAAGCGCAGCGGCGCGCCGTTTCGCACGTTTTGCCAAATGCGAATGACTCCAGCCGACGCAAGGCACGTTGGTGGATCTGTCTCGGGTCCACTCTTGCGAGCGCAAGGGCATGGTAGTCGAGCTGGGGAAAGGTCCACCAAGCTGCCGCGACCGAGCACTTCACACCGCCCAGGGTGTGTCCTGCGGGATCCATTGTCGGCGACGAGCTATCTGGGCCGCATTGTCTGGCGACGGGCTATAACAGAGCAAACGCTTTCAGCGCGTCGAGTGCTTTGGCGACGTCGGCCTGCTGGACTTCGGCCCAAGAATCGGCGCGATGACGGATGATGGCGAGCTTGAATTGCTCTACCGCTTCGGCCAGATCAACCGGCAAGCTCGGAAGCTTGGCAAAGGGTGATTCCTGGGGCGCGTCAGGACCATCTTCCCACGGCATGACGTCATCGTCGTCAGCAGCTTGACTGCCTGCGCCTCTGGCGTCGTCTTCGTCGCCGAAATCCGGACCGTCCGGTCGAGGCCCCTCGGAAACCCCGCGTGGAGCATCCTGGATTCCGGTGTCGGGCTCAACCTCCGCTAGCGGCGTGTAGTCCTCGTCGTCATCGACCGAGACGACATCCGATTCCTTTGGCTCAGCTGCCGGGTCACCACCGGTGGATTCCCAGCGGGTGCGCCGCATTTGGGAGACACTCCACCGGCTCTGCGCGGCTCCCTCCAGCCACATTTCGGCATCATCCCAGTCCAGGGCCGCTAAAAAGTGACTCCAGAACAGGCCGGAAAACGTCTGGTAGCTTTCCGCAAACCGATCATGAACACGCCTGAGCCGTCCGACGTGCTGTGGCGTCACACCGCCGACTCGTCGACTCCAGGCTTCGTCGCTGTAAGCCGAGGCGGGTGCCTGGGAACCCTGGAGTACTTCGCGCCAATCGGAGATGATCTTTCCCTTCTCCCAGTTGGTGGTGCTGATGAGTGTCGTCCACCGCCCGACAAACTCAGATGACAATTCGACGCTTTTCGGGTCATCGATAGGTTGCTCGCTCAGCGTAGTCGCGTCTTCTAGGGGTACGTTGGAATCCGATGCGCTAGATGAACTATCCAAGAGGCCACTCCAGACTTTACGGGGAAACTATCTGCTGCAGGCTACGCCGTGCTCGCACTTTCGGGCTCACAGCCAGCAGCGGCACCGAGGAACACCAGGGGGTCCTAGTGCTGATCCGATGCGACGACTGATCAAGAGCATGAGGTTAGCGAGTCCGTCCCCAATTCAAAGAGGCGCGCCGCGCGTCCGGCTGGGAATCGTCCCATGTCGATAGTTTGCCGTTAGCAACTTGAGGGCTGGTTAAACTTTACGACATCCAGAGATCCGCTCGGTCGAGACCGCATCACTCCGGTCGGGCTCAAGAAGGCTTGTTGAAGAATTGTCAGCTTCTACTCGGCTGCCACACGGAAGTCTTCTGGACGAGGAAAACTAAGAAACAATCCCAGCAGCCGACCACCTGGGCTGGACAACACCTGCCGTTCGTTGGCCAAGTGGGAATTGTAGTCTTCAATCGCGCTGCGCAGTTGGCTCGACGGCTTTATCCAGTCTCGCTCCGCGCCGGCAAGCGTTCCGCCGCTATCTGCCAGCAGATCCTCCACTTTTTGGGCCGCGTCGTACTGAGGGGCCACCTGCGCGGTGGAGCGGAATTGGTCGATTGCCAATCGGAAACGTTCTCCCAATTCCATTTTGATTTCTCGGCTATCGACTCCCGCGGCAACCGTCTTCTCCGCTACCCGATATCGCGTAGCCAATTCGTTAGCGAGCGACCGCCAAGATTCAGAGCGTGCCTTCCTGGCAACATCCAACCGATTGTAGGTCCACAGTGTGTAGCTCAGGCAACCGCCGATAAGACCTAAGCCGATCAACGTCAGTAGCGTCAATCGCGGACCTGAAATTCCGGGTGGTTGGGAGGTGTTTTGTTCCACGAGCGGACCGGTTTTCCGTTTTTCGAAAGAGTTGCTGGTTGGCCAGTCTCCACCCAAGAATTGTAGCGGTCGGCAAGGTCTCCGGAACCGCCTAACGCAGCGAAATCCAGGGCGACGCCTTGTCGCGGCCGCCAAGCCCCGGCGACCGGTCTCCCTGGTCGCCGACTGCTCCGCCGGTCGGCGCGTTGCCGACTGGGCAGACAAATTCCAGCGTCGCTTAGGACGTGTGTAATAGCGCCATCGCTCCAAGTCCGTAGAACGTGTACTCGATATCGTCCGCAGGGTCGAACTCAAAACCGCGAAAGCCTCCGGAGGGCTGCTGCATGCTCGACACGTACTGGTAGGCTTCCGCCATGGAGATCCTGCCGAGGGTATCCAGGTCGGCTAAAGTGACGCAAGCGGTAAACGTACTCAGCAGATCAGGTAGAGGGATTCTGGTATTGGCCTGGAATCCCCCCTCATCGGTCTGCAAATCGATTAAAAAATCACTCGCCTCCGCGGACGTCGTTGCTTCCAATCTGCGGAGTACCCGAAGGGCACCGATGGCCGCGGCGGTTGGATTGGTACCGGAACGTTTGCCAACTCGGATTTCTAGAAACCCGCCATCGGGCTGCCGTTGGCTCATCAAGAAGCGATAGGCGCCTTCGGCGTCAGGGCACGGCTGCTCGATCAATTCAAGACATAGCAACACTAAGAACGTCTGGTAGGTGCTACCTGCTTGCCCCTCCAGACTCTTGCTGAATCCACCATCGTCGCGGCGGAGTTTTTCCAGAAGTTCGGCTAACCGGGACTGCCAGGCTCCCCGGAAATCGGCCAGCGCATCCAGGCCGCAAGCTGCCTCGATCAATTTGACAGAGTAGACCAGCGAAAGAAGATCCACAACCGTCTCATGCGTGCCAGTGCGGCTGCGCAAGAAATCGGCAGACCGGCGGGCGACGTCGCCGTCGAGCAAACCTAGAATCGCCAAGCTGCGAAGTGCAAAGCTGGTGTAGTAAAGATCACTCTCCCCCTCGCGTCCGGACCAGCCTCCGTCGGGGCGCTGCCTCGACAGAACATAGTCGGCGTGCATTTGGCAGACCGTGTCAGGCAGCTGCGCAGCGCCGATCGTCAGCCTGACCATTAGCCGAGGTAAATAACCAAGTTTTTCGAGTTCGTCTTCCACCTTGGCACCCTAGAAGCCCCGAGTTACGCTCGCTCCAACACAGCCGGCAGCCCGCGACACTCCGCCAGCGGCGGGCTGAATGTTCCACCCTAATTACAACGGGGGCTGGCAGGTAATCTCCAAGTTCGCGTGCATCTGATCGGCGAACAAGAAATACAGGGTCGGGAGCATCATCAGCGCGAAGCAAGCCGTCCCGGCAACCAATGCCATCGTAGGGCGCTCGGCAACATGGTCCGCCACGTAAGCGCCCAAGGCAATCACTCCCAGCGGAAAGGCTCCGAAGAGCATCACGTCGTTGAGAGTATCGAAATGGCCGACCACTTCGCCCCGAGACAAATAGAAGGGCAGCATGAAGGCAGGTATTGCGAAAGCGAATGGCAAAATCACACACATCAGAGCGACGATGATCCGCCAGTCGCAGATAAAAAATGCGCGGCAGCACATTCTCCAGCCGGGAATCCCAGCCAACAGCGCGACTAGCATCATGGGAACAAGGATCACGCCCACTGGTCAGCTCCGATGCCCGCACTACGGTGCAGGGTGTAAATAGTTGCGCAGCTTGTCGCCAAGTTCTTCCGGAATGGACGTTGACTCCAGCGGGTATCCTGCACGCACTCGGCAACAGACCGCCACCACGTTTCCGGAGGCGATCTCCTGTCCCTCTTTTGCGAAGTGGAATTGATACGTCACGCTCTTGCTTCCCAGCCGGAGGATTCTCAATTCTATTTGCAAAACGTCCTCAAAGCGTGCTGTCCCGCGATAGTCGCATTCTACATGCACACGTGGCCAACTCAGGTGCCAGCCGTCGTCCAAGTTTTGAACGACCGACGTTCCCAGCCCGCGAAGAAACGCGTGCTCGGCCTGCTCCATGTAGCACAGCAGAGACGTGAAGTGGGCAATGCCGGCAGCATCCGTTTCGCAGAATTCAACCCGCCGCTCGGTGGTAAATACTTGTGGCATGGAAGGTGAGGGGACCAGCGGAAAGCGGTGCTCAAACGCAAGCGCATGAAAAACGTCTCACGATCAAAACTCGCGAGACGCATGGACTTCTGGCAGTCTGCGTCCGGGGATCAGTCGCCGACATAAGGTAGCAGAGCCATGAACCGAGCCCGCTTAATCGCCGAAGTGACCGCATGCTGGCTGACCGCGGAGCAACCGGTCTTACGACGGCCCACGATTCGGCCATGCCGATTGACGAGCTTCTTGAGCGTCTCCACGTCCTTGTAATCGATAAACATCGGTCGTGGACGTTTGCCGTCTACGAACAACGGATCCTTTTTCTTCGCCCGTGATCGGATTCTCGAACGTTTGCGTGCGCGGCTCTTGGCAGTGGGCGCTCGGCGCATGGTCGACATGGAACCTAAACCTCTTGCTGGACTATAAACCCAAGATTTGATTACGGAGACGTGAATGATGGCACCGGAGTGCCGCGGCTAGCCCACGCTTGGAGGGCAACCGAGTCACGAAATTTACCAGCGATGCCCCGGATCGGCAAGTGCCAATTCAGCTACGCTAGTGGCTGCCTGGGCCTGGCGGTAGTGGAGCGACGGTGGTCGGAGCTTCGAAGGCACCCGACCGGTGGTCTGGCTGCCAATGGCCATACCCGGTCATGGGCTGCAGAGTCACATCGCCTCCGGTAGAGGGAAACGCGGGTCGATCGGCCCGGGGAGTGAACATGGGGCGGGTAGGAAGTGGCTGGAATCGAGGATACCCAGGCGGCTCAGGCAGGTCATCTCCCCTCTGGTGATGCCAAGCGGCCAGCCAGCCGGGCATGGGAGGCAAAATGCCTGGTGGGCAAAATGCCGGGTCAGCCAGCTGGCTACCCTCGGTCGGATGGGGGCCGCCGGGATAAACGCCCGAGTCCGCGCGGTAACTGGGAATCCTCAGGACGTGACAGCCTGGAGCACTAGTCAGTAGACAGCAGACTAGCAAAATGATGAAATGGTTTCGGACGTCGGTTGGGCCAGTTAAGGCCGAGAATCGATGAAAGTTCGACATGGACTGCCCGCTGGAACACGAAACGGTTGGCTCCTACACTTCGCTAGCACTCTTCGGCCGGCCGCCGAGAAGCTAGGGTCATCGTTACTGAATCGGATCTTCGTGGGCTTAACTTAAGACGATTGTGACAATTGCAGTGAATGAGTCGACTTTGCGGGCTGGCGTCTCGGTCGCGGACGAGTCGCCTGAGTACGCGGTACCCGAGCTTCGGAACCTGAAAATTGGTCCGCTGGATGTTGGGTTCCCGGTCGTTCAAGCGGCCCTGAGTGGCTATAGCGACTGGCCCATGCGTCTATTGGCTCGTGAGCACGGAGCGAGTTACACCTTGTGCGAGGTCATGCTTGACCAGTTTTTGGTCACGATGCGAGATCGCAGCAAGAACAAGCACTTTCTATACAACAGCCCGGATGAGCAGCCGGTTGCGGGGCAGCTGATGGGGGCGGAGCCTGAGCAGTTCGCCTTGGGGGCGCAGCGGCTGGTAGACGCCGGGTTTTCGGTAATCGACATCAATTTCGGCTGTCCAGTCAAAAAAGTGCTGGGGCGCTGTCGCGGTGGCTATCACCTCAGTCAGCCCCGTGTGGCCCTTGAGATCATTCGGCGGACTCGTGACAAGGTACCGAGTGAGATTCCGGTGACGGTCAAGATGCGGCGCGGAATCGACGATTCTCAGGTCAGCCGCGACAACTTCTTCCAAATCCTCGAGGGTGCCTTCGCCAGTGGTCTTGCGGCGGCAACCGTCCATGGCAGGACCGTGGAGCAGCGTTACAACGGGCCAAGCCGCTGGGCGTTTTTGACGGAATTGAAGCAACGGTTTCCGAGCGAAACGATTTTGGGGAGCGGCGATCTATTCACCGCCGAGGACTGCATGCGAATGTTGGTCGAAACGGGGGTTGACGGGGTCACCGTAGCGCGGGGAGCCATTGGCAATCCATGGATTTTCGAGCAAGCCAGGGCTCTCGCGGCGGGCGAGTCGCTACCGGCTCCGCCAACTGTCCACCGCCAACGAGACGTGCTGCTGCGGCACTGGGAGCTGGCCGAACAGCTCTACGGAGTCGCGAGAGCAGGACCACTTTTGAGGAAGTTCGCAATCAAGTACTCGGCCAGCCATCCCCAGCATCTCCAAGTCCGACCCGCTTTTACCAAGATTCGGTCTCGAGAAGACTGGGCAGCCGTGCTTCAGCAGTGGTACTCGGAAGATTCGCCGGGCCAATACCCCTCGCCTGCGATCCATCGCGTCCAGGGGGCCACTTGTGGGGATTCTAACGGCTAAGTGCCCTACCCGGCCTCGACAATCGGCCTCAAACCGTCGCCGCTGATATGACAGAGATCCACTTGCGGTTAGGTTTGCCGGAAAGTAGTCAACCTGGCCACCAAAATCCGGAAAAAGTTGACGCGCCGGTGCAAAACTGGATAACCTATTAGATGGGGAGAAGTTGCGTCTGCTCGTCGCCATTGGCAATAGACGCGTAGCGAGCTCCACGATTACGTCGATTAAGCCGTTGTTGGCGGCTTGATCTCAATCTTTTCTGTCGGCAACGCTCAATCGGAATGGGAGACGCTGGTGATGATTCAGAGGCACCTGGTTTGGCTCGTAGTGGTTATTGCGACTTCGCAAATCGTCTTGTTGAACGATTTTGTGGTTGCCCAACAGCAGTTGACGTCAGAGCAGCGAGCGCTTGCCAGAGAGTTTAGCCGAGGCAGGAAAGGGGATTCCGCAGCCGCCAGGGCGGCTCTGCAGAGTGTGATCAAGCTGGAGATGGAAAGGCTGCGTTCGCCCCTTAGCGACAAGCAATTTGACGTCGAAAGATACGACGATATTCGCGTCAGCATCTACAACACCTATTTGAGAGGTACGCGGCAGGAACACGTGCCCGCCCACAAGGTGGCAGTCGGCCAGATCGTTAAGTCTGCCCAGGAGATGCTTCTGGATAAAACGCTCTCTCCTCAGACGCACATCAACGCCCTCGCGCTTTTGGCCGAGTTGGATGATCAACCGCTGATCAGCGGCAGTGTCCCCCAGCCGGCGCGAGGGGCCCTGATGATCCTCTACGGAGTTGCGAACGACGAGGCAACCCCCGTCTATCTGCGAGCTATCGCTTTGCATGGTATGCATAGGCAGATCAGCGTTTGGTGGTCCAGTTGGAATGCCCAGGCCAGGAATGCCGTTGGACAGATGCTGTTAAAAATCGCCAATAGCGAGCCGAAAAGCGCAGTCGATCTCAAGAGTCACGCTTGGCTCGTGCGCAGGGCTTACGATTGCCTGAGTGCGACTGGTTCGACGGCGGGTGCGCCGCTGGCTATCGAGCGCTTGGCCGATCCCAAGGCGCTGCCGAGTCTTCGCCTGTCTGCCGCTACCTATTTGTCGAAGACGGATGCCAGCAAGCTGGACGCCGAACAGAAGGCTCTGTATCTCGTCGGTCTAGCCCATTTCATTCGCAGCCAGTTGGTGAGTTGGTACGAGAGCGAGGATGACAAGCTTCAGGCCAAGAGCGGTGCTCTCGGAGGATATGGATATGGTGGTTTCGGCTCGGGGTACGGCGAAGACGGAGGTGAAGGAGAGGGCTACGGAGGCATGGACGCTGCGTACGGAATGGACGGCGGCTACGGGGGCTACGGAGACTTTGGCGATTCAGGGGGGGCAGGGACTCAAAAACCCAAACCCAAGGACACTCAGACTTGGCAAACTCGCGTTGCTCGGCGTCTCCTCAATCAAGTCACACAGGCCGCCCATATCGCGCTCGATGGCAAGCCACTTTCGTCGGAAAAGAAAGTCGCGGTGGGTGTGAAGAAACCGCTGGTCGAAGCCGAGCTGACGGCCGAAGGACAGGCCAAGGTCCAGGAGTTGATTGAGGCAGTGGATTCATTCCAAACGATCATCAATGACCCGGGGACCATCACGGATATCAATAGTCTCCTGAATCAGGCCCAAACGCCCATCGAAGACATTATGGATCTGGTACTCGAAATACCTGGCTTTCAGCAACGGTATCCTGACTTGGCCGATGACGAGGCATTGGAAACGGTTCCAGAGGTCCCCCAGGCACCGCCTACTGGAGGAGAGAAACCGGCCGATGGCAATGCCGATGGTTCAGCTGAAGAAGCCGCCGGAGAAGGCACCCCACCGAATGCCGGTGACGAAACGGCCGGTGGTCAGAACGGCAACTAGGCTGGTGGTGGTTGTCGTACAGGGTTCAAGCCGATATCAAGAAGGTCGATTTCCGTGAAATCGGCCTTCTTTGCTAGGTATAGGTAATCGCACGTGAAACAGAAGTTTCGAGTCGCAGGTATCTCCTTTGAACATATGCATATGGGGGATAACCTGCGCATGGTTGCCGAGCACCCGGACTGCGAAGTCGTCGGGATTTGCGATGCGAACCTGTCGCGTATGGAAGATGCCCGCGGCGCGCTCCAGTTGCCTGACGAGCGAGTGTTCGGAGATTGGCAACATTGTATCGAGCAGGCGAAGCCCGACTTGCTCGTCGTCTGCCCGTCTACCGGCGACCACGCGCTGTGGGTTGAGAGATTGGCGCCCTTCGGTCTTCCCCTGCTAGTCGAAAAGCCCATGGCGGCATCGCTGGCAGATGCGGATCGTATGATCGAGGCCTGTCGGCAGCATGACGTGGTGCTAGCCATCAATTGGCCCCTGGTTTGGGTGCCCAGTCACCGTACCGCCAAACGGATCGTCGACAGTGGACGAATCGGCCAGTTGATCGAAGTGCACTACTACGGCGGAAACCGGGGGCCTCTGTGGCATACTGCCGGCAAAAAGGCGTTGACGGCCGACGAAGTCCAGCGCGCCAAACCCGGAAGCTGGTTTTATCAGGCCGCCAGCGGCGGCGGCTCCCTGCTGGACTACCTTGGCTACGGGGCGACGCTCGGGACCTGGTTCCTGGCAGGTGCTCGGCCGATCGAGGTCACAACGATCATTGACCAGTCGGAAAGCCTCGAAGTCGACGAGCATTCGATCACTGTCGCACGCTACGCATTTGGCATCAGCAAGTTCGAGACTCGGTGGGGGACTTACACCGACCCCTGGACACATCAGCCTCAGCCCAAATGCGGCTTCATCCTGGTTGGGACCGAAGGCACGATCAGCTCCTTCGACTATGAGTCAACGATCCGAATTCAAGACCGCAACTATCCTGCTGGCCAAGATGTTCCGGCAGACGAGCTTTCGTCGCCGAACCAGAACCCGATTCAGTTCTTTGTGGACTGTCTTCAGCACGGCAAGGACATGGATGGCCCCCTCTCCCCGCAGCTTAGCCGGATAGGTCAACAGATTGTGGATACGGCCTTTCACAGTGCCCAGCAGAAGAAAACTCTGCCTCTGCTCCAGTAGGGTTCTGCGAAGGGTGCTTCCGCACGTTCGGCTGCCTCGCCAGATGGCTTGACTCAATATCACCGGCGGTGGAGCGGGCGGCGGAGGTGGCTAGTCGTCATCGTCATCGTCGTCATCATCATCGTCGTCGTCGTCGTCGTCGTCGTCGTCTGGAGGCGGTGGAGGCGGTGGAGGTGCAAGTTCGGGAATAGCCGTTGCCTGAACGGTGGGAGAACGCTCGGTTAGGAGCGTGGTTGAGGAGGACAAGGTGACACCAGAGGTAAAACGAGACATCCCCCAGCCGTTGAGTACTGCGGGCGCGTCGACCCGTACGGTGACGGCGGTCGTGTTTTCGGTAATGGGGGAGGGTGAGATACTCACTGTCGCGCCGCTGACACCGAAGGTATCGAGAAGACTGTTCGCCACGGCCTCGGCTTCCTCCGCCGAGGCGCCGGGCACAATCACGTGACGGCACGCCTCGTACGAAGCGTTGTCGACCAGATGCCTGACCATCGAGACTCGAGCAAACTCGATGGAAGCGAAGGCAAACAAGATGAGGACCGGCAAGGCGAGCGCGAACTCGACCGCCGTAGCTGCCCGTCGATAGCCGCGTCGTGCAGTGGGCTTGGTCGGGATAAACCGTGTCGGCAAACTTTTCATGGTCTCTACTTGCGGGGCTTCCCATCGAGGGCGAAGGTGACTAATGGGTTAAAAGTGTGGGTAGCTGCTTGACAATCTCTTGAAACACGACGACCAGATCGGACGGTGAGTTTGCGTGGAAGTGCTTGCCGCCTCCCAGGCTGGCGACGTTGCTCATCGCCGGTTGATCGGCCTCACTTGAAAAGGTAACGGTAAAGATCATGGTGCCGACGTCGGCTGCAGCCGAGGCAACCGTGCTGGGGCTCGTCCCCGTATTGTGAATGCCGTCGGTCAATACGATGATTACTTTGGCTGCCCCCGGACGAGCAGCTGGGCTATGATGCACGGCGCCGAGCCCTTCGCTGATTCCGCTTCCGATGTTCGTACCACCGGAGCACAAGCTGTTTGTTATCGGCTCCAGCGCACTGAGGATCCGTGGATAGTCACCGGTCAGATCTTGATTGGTGATCGCTGACCCACTGTAGGTCGAAAGTGATACGAATTCACTCGGCGGCGACTGATTGACTTCACTCAGGAAGACGCCGACGGCCGTGACCACATTTCGCCAGCGACAATCCGGCGGAGCCGGATCACAGAATTGCCAGCCGGCGGGTGCGGAAGACGGTATCTGAGGGTATGCCGCCGGCTCGTGTGCGGCGTAGGCCATGGAGCCGGATCGGTCGATAACCAATGCCACGTCCACTTCGACCTGCGTGGATATGGCGGCCTGTTCGGATTCAAATGTGCCGATCCCCATGATTTGAGGCATCAACAACGGAATAGGCCCATCGAGCGAGCTGGCGGTCCGTCGGGCAGTGACCTCCAGGGCATTGGGGTTGCTCCCGCCGGCGGTAAACGCGTATCGATCAGTCGAAGAG
>JANQJJ010000310.1 GCA_028281725.1 Pirellulaceae bacterium
CGGGAACGATATTGGGATGATCTAGTGATGACGTCGCCAGCGCTTCGCGGCGGAAACGCTCAATCCTGGAGGAGCTGACGACTGTCGCCGGCAAGAGGATCTTGATCGCTACCGTTTTGGGTAGCGACAATTGCCGAGCCTGATAGACCACGCCCATCGCACCGCGTCCGAGCTCGCGCTGGATCTCAAAATCACCCAGCCGGGTTCCGGGAGGCAATAACACGGGAGTCGGCGTGGATGTGGCGGTGGCGGCGCGCAGCAGCTGCAAACCTTCCAGACAGTCGCGGAGCGGTTCGGCAACATCCTGGTGCCGCGAGATGAAACTCTCCAGTGAAGTTGTCTGGCCGTCGAGATTCGCTGTTTCGTACTCCTCAACTAATTCGGCAATTCGCCGCTCCTGTCTCTCGTCCACCTCCATCAGACCAGCGCGAGCGAGCTCCGGATCGCCATCGATCGGTGACCCGTTGGGGAGGGCACGTTTCATCGAGCAGATTCCTGATCGTATAGATGGCGTAGTTGTCTCAGAGCCCGCATCCACAACATCCGGACCGCCTGATGAGAGCGTCCCATCCGCCGAGCGATTTCCCGAGTGTCGAGACCGGCAAACGCTTTCTGGACCACCACATGCTGATAGTCCTTGGGGAGACGAGCGACCAGATCTGCGACGCGTCGAGCTTCCTCTTCGATACTCACGATGGCCGCCGGATCTCGATCTACCGGCGATATCAACGAGGCTGCCAGCGTGCAGCTGGATTCCAGATTCGTGATCACGGTATCCATGGAGATTTCCCGGCGCAGATCTCTCTTGCCAGCCGTCAGGTGACGCTCGAATTCACGCATCAAGGCCCGCGTCAGGATCGACCGTAACCAAGAGGTAAACTCCGCCGTCGTATTGCCTTGGAAACGTTTGAAATCCCGGTGAGCGGCCAGCATCGTTTCCTGCACGACATCCGAGGGGCTCACGCGCCGCGTAATCCCGCGCCCCAGCTGAGCGGCAGCCATAAGCCGCAAATAGTTGTAGTATCGCTGGAGCAGGCTACCCAACGCCCCGGGAGCATCGGTGCGCGCCTGTGCCAACGCAAATTCGATATTCACACTCGATGAACTCAACTTCAGCTCCACTTTTCAGCCACAAACACCTTGGGAAGCTACGGCAAGACAGACCGTGCGTCTATTTCCCCAAGTTAATAGTGAGGAGAAGAACGCTCTTGTTTCATCTATTCACAAGAATTTCGTTATTTTTAGAAGAAGATTCCCGGCAAGTCCAAGCAAACTTCTCAGGGAACCCTGGGGCTAACCCTACCATACTATCAAATGATCCTGAGGAAAACTCTCCAGAGCTGATTATATTTGCCGGTAGTGACAGACGCCTGCCATTTCCAGTTCGCGAAAGAGGGCGCTGACTCGATCATCCGGACGGCTGCGTCCCCTGGTGTCGGCACACCTCGGTGGTAAACGCCTGGAATCGTGATCGAGTTCCCATTGACCGAGATTTCCCTGGGCGAATCGCGCTGCGCGTTGCCCGAGCCAGATCAGATCCGTTTCGACAGGACCTCCCGACCGAGTGAAAAACAGACCAAGTCTTTGGCCGCGCCCCAAGAAGGACTATAGTGACCAGTCGTCGATTACAACGCATCGGTGTGATTGGCAAAGAGATCAACTCGTCAACTGGCCCCTGGACCGGCTGGACAGCCGGGGGCCGTCGGCGATTCTGGCTCGCTTAGGCTCTCGAAATTCTGCTCTCGAAAACTCTCCACAGGACCGCACCATGATCGACTACACCTCTTACCACCACCAGGAATCGCCCGACGTCCTGGTTCTCGAACTGACTGGGCGCCTCGACACCGTCACTTCGGAGTTCCTGTTGGACTGCATTCAAGGCTACATCGATAGCGATGAAAAGAAGATCGTTTTGGATTGCCGCAATTTGGAAAACATCTTCAGCGTTGGCATGGGCGTGATAGTTCGCGCTCATAGTCGGCTGAAAAACAAGGGAGGTTCACTGGCCATCGCGGGAGCTCAAGGAATAGTGGCCGAGGCGTTGCATATCGTACGCTTTGACCGGCTGCTGCATCTTTTTCCCACAGTCGATGAGGCGGTCAGCGCGATCGCCTAGCGCGGGGCTGCGGCAAAGTGCAAGGCACCTGAAGGGCCACCCTGACTTCTAGAGCCGCCCCCTTTTCCGCAGCCGTCGCAGAGTCCGTGAGCCGAATGTGCTGGCCGCCGGTACGCTCCACGAAGCACCGGCGGCCAGCACCGTGCCTCTCCTATTTACTGGCAACGCAAGAGAACCTGCAAGCGAGACAGACGATGAATCCCAGAGCCACAACGACGCGAATCGACGCAACGGTCGACTCCTTCAGACAGCGGTTAGTCGACAATCTCTTGCATACGCACGGTCAAGCGATTCAGTCGGCTACGTTGCACGATGCCTACATGACGGTGTGCTACACGGTGCGCGACTATTTGGTCCAGCGCTGGCGAGAAACTAACGAAGCTTACTTCAACTCCAACCCCAAATTCGTCTACTACCTTTCGGCCGAATATCTGATGGGTAAGCAACTGCCCCAGAACATGCTCTATAGCCGCACGACCGAACTGGCGCAACAGGCGTGCGTCGAGTACGACGTCAATCTGGAATCACTCATAGCGCTCGACCGGGAACCTGGGCTGGGCAATGGTGGATTGGGTCGCCTGGCGGCTTGCTTTCTCGATTCCCTGGCGACGCTGGATATCCCGGCCGTTGGCTACGGGATCCGCTACGAATTCGGCATCTTCGAGCAGTCATTTCGCGATGGCTGGCAGGTAGAAAAGCCCGATGAATGGCTGCTGTACGGCAATCCGTGGGAATTTCCGCAGCCTGACGACATGGTGGAGATCGGTTTCGGTGGACGCACTCAGCGACGAATCGACCAGGACGGCAGATGGCATATGCATTGGGAACCGGACCACAAGGTGTTGGGCGAGCCTTACACGATGTTGGTTCCAGGTTACGGAACCAGGACCGTCAACATCCTGAGGCTGTGGCGGGCTCGGGCCTCCCAAGAATTCGATTTCCAGCTCTTCAACAACGGCGACTACGCCCGCGCTGTGGAACAAAAAATCCGCTCGGAGAACATCACCAAAGTTCTCTATCCGAATGATTCGACCGAGGAGGGCAAGCGTCTGAGGCTAAAGCAACAGTTTTTCTTCGTCGCTTGTTCGCTCAAGGATATCATCCGCCGCTACCGGCTGATGAATGAGTCTTGGGACGATTTTCCGAACAAAGTGGCCATCCAGCTCAATGACACCCATCCAGTCATCGCGATACCCGAGCTGATGCGAGTACTGATGGATGAGCACGCGATGGGCTGGGAGCAAGCCTGGAAGATCACTCGCCAGACCTTCGCCTACACCTGCCACACCTTGTTGCCCGAGGCGCTGGAGAAATGGTCACTCTCACTCTTTGCTGATTTGCTTCCTCGGCATCTGGAAATCATCTACGAAATCAACCGTTTGTTTCTCGACCGGGTTCGGGCTCGGTTCCCGGGAGACCAGTCGAAGATCGAGCGCATGTCGATCATTGAGGAAAGGCCCCAGCGCCGAGTCCGGATGGCACACCTGGCCAGTGTGGGCAGTCATACCATCAACGGGGTAGCCGAGTTGCAGTCCCGCTTACTGCGTGATCGCACGTTGGCGGATTTTGCCGAGCTGTGGCCGGAGAAGTTTCAGAATAAGACCAACGGCGTCACTCCGAGACGCTTCATGCAGATGGCGAACCCCGAACTTTCGTCTTTGATTACGTCCAAGCTCGGTGACGGGTGGCTTCGCGACTTGGCGCAACTACAGAGGCTGGAGGCGTTTGTCGACGATCCCGATTTCTGCAGTCGGTGGCGTGAGGCCAAGCAGACGAGTAAAAGGCGGCTGGCCGACTTGCTGCGCGAGTCGACGGCAGTGGAGGTCGATCCGAACTCGATGTTCGATTGTCTCGTGAAACGACTGCACGAATACAAACGCCAGTTGCTCAAGATACTCCATATCATCACGCTCTATCTGCGGATCAAGGAAAACGCAGACGTCGAGTTGCACCCGCGAACGTTCCTTTTCGGAGCGAAGGCTGCGCCGGGTTACCAGATGGCCAAACTGATCATCAAGCTGATCAACCAGGTAGCCAAAGTCGTCAACCAGGACCCCGATGTGCGCGGCCGCTTGAAAGTCGTCTTCCCACCCAACTTCAACGTCACTTTGGCCGAAGACATTTACCCGGCAGCGGACGTTTCAGAGCAGATCTCTCTGGCCGGCAAGGAAGCTTCGGGTACCGGGAATATGAAGTTTGCGTTAAACGGTGCGATCACCATCGGAACACTCGACGGGGCCAATGTCGAGATTCGCGAGCGGGTCGGCGACGAGAACTTCTACTTGTTTGGACTGACGACCGAGCAGGTCTTTGAGCTCAAGCGGAGCGGGTACTACCCCAGAGACATCTGCCGCGCCAACCCCGAACTGAATGCCGTGATCGACAGCATTGCTTCAGGAAGATTTGCCGACGGCAATCCCCGATGCTTCCAGGCCATCGTCGACTCGTTGCTAAACCACGACGAGTACCTGCTGCTGGTGGACTACGCCGCCTACGTCGAATGCTCCGAGCGCGTTGCCGAGGCTTATCTCGATCGCGAGCGGTGGACGCGGATGTCGATACTCAATGTCGCACGCTGCGGGTTCTTTTCGTCGGACCGCTCTATGCAGCAGTACTGCCAGGATATCTGGCAAGCGAGTCCCCTCTCGGCGGACTGACGCGGATCGATCCCGCTCCCAAGGCATTTACCCGGAGTCCTCCGTACCAGCACGACCTCGGCAACCTGCAAAAGGGGGATGTCTGCCCCTTCGGAAAAGGCCGGAGAGGGTCAGACGCCTTTTTCTCGGTAGGCCGCTAGGCGTCTGAGGGGGATGTTCTCTACAATCAGAACCTTCTTCTACCTCGCAGCCGCCAACGCCCCGAAAATGCCCTAGTGGAGAGCATGCGATGGATGACCGGGATCGCCTGAACAGCCTTTTGGCGAGACTTTCCTCCGTAACAGGTCTGGACCAAACGACTTATGACCGCCTGATTGGCGAGCTGAACCGTCCTGTCAAGCAAGCCGGCAAGGACGCACAGGGACCGCTCAATGTCGCGATGTTCGATGTTCGGTCCTATGACATCGAATCGTTCGGCAATCGCAACCGCGGGCGGTTTGCGATTCACTCCATTGAAGCAGCGCTCAACGTCGAAACGGCAAACGCGGCCGCCGGCTGCAAGATCGTCTGCATCTTTGTCAATGACAAGTGCGACGTCGCCGTTATTGAAAAACTTGCGTCACTCGGTGTCGAGCTCATTGCGCTCCGGTGTGCCGGTTTCAACAATGTGGACCTCCGCGCCTGCCGGCAGTATGGGATCAGTGTGGTGCGCGTGCCTGCTTACTCGCCCCACGCGGTTGCCGAACATACGGTGGCCCTGATGCTGACGCTCAACCGACACCTGCATCTAGCTTACCAGAGAAACCGGGCCGGCTACTTTGTCATTGACGGCCTGACCGGCTTCGACATGCGCGGCAAGACGGTCGGCGTCGTCGGTACCGGAAGGATCGGCTGCTGTGTCGTCGAAATCTTGCTTGGATTTGGCTGTCGTGTTTTGGCGTTCGACAATTTTCCCAATGAGAGAATTGCCGGCATGCAGGGCGTTCGATACACGGAGATCGGGGAATTGCTGCAGGAATCGGACATCGTGACCCTGCACGTACCGCTGTTCGACCAGACTCGGCACCTGATCAATCCGTCGTCCATCGAGCAAATGAAGAACGGAGTGATGCTCATCAACACCAGTCGCGGTGGTCTGCTCGATACGCGAGCCCTGATTGCGGGACTCAAATCGGGCAAGATTGGATCAGCAGGTCTGGATGTCTACGAGGAAGAAGCGGGCGTCTTCTTCCACGATATGTCGGATAAAGGACCCGCCGACGACGTTCTGGCCCGTCTGATGACGTTCAACAATGTCGTCGTCACGTCCCATCAGGCGTTTCTGACTCATGAAGCGCTAGCCAACATCGCCGATGCGACCTTAGAGAGTATTGAGGAGTTTGCCGCGGGAAAACGAGGAGACGAGCTTTCGCACGCCGTGGTCGTCGCAGAAACGGATTAGACACCAGCGGGTCGGTTTCGATGCCTTCGCATTTTGCGATCCAGCCGGCATATAACGCCAATTTTGAAGCCCTTGCTCTTTGCTCTCCCACCAACCCGAAGCGCCAGCGAGTAAGGGACTTACGACACTTCCGATGCGTCGCCCGGCTGGCGCGTCGGGTTAGTAGATACCGAACCAAACACCTGGGTTTGCCCCGATCACCGATGGTGAAAAACGCGGCTCAACTTCAAAATAGAGAGCCCTGCCGGTAGGATGCGCAGAAGAAGTGACGGACACGCCCCCCACGCCCCCATTTAATCGCCTGAAGAAGCCATGCTGGACGAACTGACCTACTTCACACGCGTGCTTTCGATTGTGGGAGACGTGCTTAAGATCCATGCGCGGGGCGTAGGCCTGGGGGATTTGGCGATCGTTGAAAACTTCGATGGCGACCAGTCACTCGCCCAAGTTGTCGAAATCCAGAGCAATGAAGTGTCCTTACAAGTCTTCACCGGCGGTAAGGGCCTGTCCACGGAAGCCCGGGTTCGCTTTCTCGGACACGGTTCGCAGGTCACTCACTCCGAGAACATTTTGGGGCGTGTCTTCGATGGGGCTGGAACTCCCATTGACGGTGGGCCCAAGTTAACGCAGGACCCGCGAGTCGAGATCGGTGGGCCTTCGGTCAATCCGGTAAAACGCATTGTCCCCAAGCGGATGATCGAGACCGGCATTCCGATGATCGACGTCTTCAACTGCCTGGTCGAGAGCCAGAAGATTCCGATTTTTTCAGTTGCCGGAGAACTCTACAACCCGCTGCTGGCCCGCATCGGTATCCAGGCCGATGCAGAGATCGTCGTTTTCGGAGGTATGGGTCTGGTCTTCGACGACTACCACTTCTTCCGATCCATCTTCGAAGAAGAGGGCGTTTTTCCCAGAACGGTCATGTTCGTCAATCAGGCGTCCGACCCGATTGTCGAACGCTTGCTCGTACCGGACATGGCTTTAACCGTCGCGGAGCGATTTGCCGTCGAAGATAGCAAACGCGTGCTGGTGTTGCTGACAGACATGACTGCCTACGCCGATGCGCTCAAAGAGATCGGCATCTCGATGGAACGCGTGCCGGCGACTCGCGGGTATCTAGGAGATTTATACAGCCAATTGGCTCTACGATACGAAAGAGCTTGCGACTATAACGGAGCAGGATCGGTGACGGTGCTCACGGTCACTACGATGCCGGGTGATGACGTCACGCATCCGGTTCCGGACAACACCGGTTACATAACCGAAGGGCAGTTCTATTTGCACGATGGAGTGCTTGACCCGTTCGGTTCGTTGTCTCGATTGAAACAGCAGGTGGTTGGCAAGACGACTCGTGAAGACCACGGCCAGTTGATGAACACCATGATTCGACTTTACTCGGGAGCCAAAGATGCCCAGCAGAAGCAGGCGATGGCGTTCGATCTGTCCACCTTCGACCACAAACTGCTCAAATTCGGCGGCCTCTTTCGCCAACGATTTATGGATACCAGCATTTCGCTACCGTTTGTCGAAGCGCTGGACCTGGGGTGGAAGACATTGGCAGAGTGTTTTCAGCCGGAAGAGCTGTTGATGAAGGAGGAGTTGGTGGACAAGTATTATCCGGCGGCAACGAGCACGATTTAGAACTCAGCCATGCGACTTTCGCTCAACAAAAACGCGCTCAAGCAACAACGCGATCAACTGAGTATGTATCGTCGCTTCCTGCCGTCGCTGGACTTGAAGCGGCAGCAGTTGCTCGCCGCTTGGAAAGCTGCGACCAAAGAGCTGCTGGAAACCGAACGTGAGATCGAGCAGTTTCAACGATCGATGGACCGCTTGCTGCCCTTGCTAGGCAGTTCGACCATACAGACTCGAGACTTATCCACCCTGGTGCAAGTCCGAGAGGTGGTGATTGAGCAGGAGAACATCGTCGGAACTCACGTGCCGGTCGTTCGGCGAGTTGAATTCCAGCGCGTGCCCTACTCGACGCTAACGCTACCTTTTTGGGTCGACCAACTAGTGGAAAGTCTCGAGAATCTGGCCCGGCTGAGGCTACACAGGCAGATTCGTCAGGTCCGCGCCGAGACTCTGGGGGCAGCCGCGCGGAAGATAACCCAGCGAGTCAACCTGTTTGAAAAGGTGCTGATTCCGACAGCCAGCAAGAATATTAAACGCATTGGCATCGCCCTGTCCGACCAAGAACGCGCGGCGGTGGTTCGATCGAAACTAGCCAAACGAAAACACCAGCGTTAGTGCCCACGTTCCAGCATGAGAATCCCGGCCCATGGCCATCGTGAAACTCGACAAGTTGACTGTCTATGGCACCCGAGCCCAGA
>JANQJJ010000333.1 GCA_028281725.1 Pirellulaceae bacterium
TTCTTCCTGGTCGATCGCGTCGCGTTGCTCCCCGTGGCGGACCAGAGCCTGGCTGCCGGTGACAAGGACATCTGGAATCCGGCGGCAACCCTGCTCTCCAAAACGCCGATGTTTGCCGATGTACCCTTCTGGCTCGGTACCCTGGCGATCGCCTGGATGCTCGCGTCGGCAGTAGGACGCGCCCAAATGCCCTTGGACGCTTGGGTGCTCATGGTTGCCATTTTGGGGCTGGCCAACATCGCGCATTCTTGGTCGTTGGCTAGCCTGTTCTGTCTGTGGCTGGCAGCGCAAGCCGCACGGCGCCTCTCGAGCAGCGAAAACGCAGAGGCTACTCAACCGTGGGGCACCCTGGGCATTTCCAGTGCCGTGTTCGTGGCCTGCTTGCTGCTCACACTCGAATTCGGCTTGGTCGCTTTGGTGCTCTCCGCGGTCGTTGTGGCGCCCGCCGCGCGAAAACATTGGCGCAAGAATCGTGGGCCGGTTTTGGGATTGGTCTTCGGCTGGCTGGTCCTGCTCTGGCTTCCGGCAGCGCTCAGTGGAGGGTACCTGGGCGCACTGTTGCGACCGGTAAACTGGATGTGGCTGCGACCTCCAGCGGCGCTGCTTCCGTCCATGGTCCCGGTTTGGGACGGCGCGAACGTATCCTGGGGGCATCTCCTGGTTGCTCCGCTGATGGTGCATCGCTGGCTACAGGCGATCGCCGGAAAGCTGCGACCCGGCGAAATGGTATTGCTGGCTCCGCTGACCGTCATCGCCATCGGCTGCTGCCGCTATTTTTGGCTCGCCTCGTTTGTGATGGTCATGATGACACCTGGCGGCATCCAAGAGGTCAGACGGTCCGCTGAGTCTCCGGCATCGCGCCGGGCGTTCGCACCCAATGCCATGCTGATCATCGCGTTGGTAGCGTTCGGCCTGCAGTTCGCAACCAACGGTTCGACCATCCTGGTATCGGACGTGATGGAGCGGACACTCGCTCCAAGCCAATGGAACGTTCGGGGGACCGTGGTGCTGACCAACTTGGAACATTCCCACCGCTGGCAGCACCCCAAGTGGCGTTCGCAGTTTCGTCCCGTTTTGACCGATCGGTGGGAAACGTATCATGAAGAGTATCGAAACTATCTCGCCATTTGCCGGGATTGGAAAAACTGGAAGCGCCAAGCATACGTTCAAAGCTCGGGCCGGTGGGGAGGCTACCAAGCCGTATTCTCCCAGTGGAATCCTGTGCTGGTCATCGTCGATTCCAAGGATCTGTCCGGCCTGCACAGCATTTCGCTCGATTCAGCTTGGAAGGTGATTGGCATCGACCACCAAGACGCTGTATTTGCTCTGGCAGAGCGGGAGGAGACGCAGCCCTACGTCCAATTTGCCCTGAGCACGCTCAGCACGCTTGAATTGCCAAGGCCAACCGACGCGACAGATTTCCAGCGGGTCATTGCACTGGGAAGTTCGGCCGACGTGCGCCGCGTATCTTCCATGCTCACGGCACTGCGGCGTCCCTTTGCAGCACTGCGCGTCCTCCCACAGGACGACTCCGCGAAGACCGCGACAGTTTCGGCTTTTGCCCATTGCGAGTTGGCTCACCGAACGTTTCGGTATTCCGGGCATCCCTCGCTGCTAGATTGTGTCCGCGCACTGGCTCCTCTGCGCCTGACTGGTGAAAGGCACGTTGTTCAGCAAACGCGGCGCTACCAACGGACCCTAAGGACACTGAATGAAAGTAGCCTGAAGCAAGAGGCGGCGAGTGAAAATCGGGCGGAGAAGATGCAGGTCGAACAGGAGATTCGAAACCTGCTCGCCGGCGGCCGCACAGCCGCCGCGAGCGATCTGACCACTGAATTGCGCAGCCCGGCCAAGGCTCAGTTTTATAGCACGCTGGCCCAAGCGAACCAACTGACAGGCTCGCAGCTGGTTTCAGAGTTTCAAAAACTGCTCGGTAGCGGACTATCCGATTCTCTGGCGCGCGAGTGTTCTTTCTACATCGGTTGTTTGGCGATAGAACTGGGGCAAGTCGCTCTGGCCCAAAGCGCGCTAGCCGATTCGTTCGAAGGGAATCAGGAGTCGCCGTTTTCGTCGTTGGCGAAGTTCTATCTGTCCCAGCTTGGCAGCATACCCAGCCAATGATCGGAAGATCGCCAAGAGCTAAAACGGGATTTCGACGTCCGAGTTGTGCAGCTGTGCTAACTGGGGCACTCCGGTGTAACCGATCGCGTGCCACAGCGACCGTTCATGCTCTTGCTGGATTACGGAAACCAGCGCGCTGCTCTGTTTTCCCTGGGCGTAGCTGACCGAATGTCCCGAGTTGTCGGTAACCTGTTGCGCTGACACGACAAACGTTCGCCGGGGGTCCCTGTCGGGAGCCGCGAGCGGCTCACGCCAGTTGCCGGGAAGTTCAACAGCTTCCAAGCGGCCTGGAAACACGTGGACTCGCAGCCGAACCCGACGCTTGGCGCCCACCGCCTGAGTATCAAAAAAATGGATGACTCCATGCTCGTTCTCGAGCCAACTTTCAACTCCATCACCATGGATCTGCAGCGCAAATCCGATTAGCGACGACGGCTGGCTTTCGAAGTTGTTGGAGCCGCAGTGCCGCCTTACCTCGCAGACTTTTTCGTATCCATCCTCATGGAGTTCGCCGCCGGAAGCTTCCACCGGGGCGAGCAAATGCATTGCCGGGCGCGGATGGGTCTCATCCGCCTCTCGAACCTTCCTCTCCGAGATGCTTTTGCGATACTCGGGCGATTCGGGGTCCAGCAGCGGGTCATAAGGCTGCAGCAAGTAGCCATCGAGCGACCAACCGTTGGCCGAGGCCAGTTGATGGTAGGCCTTCCATAGGATCTCCAGCTGCGATGCTCCCTTTCCGACGACCATCAACGTCACCAAGTTGCCCTTGGTAACTCGCTTCTGCACGACGTCCTGGGCCGCCTGGCGGAGTTGTGATAACAGTTTTTTGCCATCCGCCTTGGAGGCTTCCCAATCGATGGTTTGATTGCGATGCCAGCGGGTCATCAATTCGAGTTGCTTGTCGCAGATTTTTTCTACTATTTCCAGCAGCTTTGCCCGTAGCTGTTTCGCAGTCTCCACGGCGGCCTGCCCCTCGAGAAGTTGCTCGCGGATCGCCGCGATGCGTCGCGGTCCCTGGGACGTCTGGAGTCGACGCTGCAAGACCTCATTTTGACGCAAGTTGCGTTCCAATTCGTTTTCCAGATCTCTCAGCGGGCCACAACTGCGAGCCGTTCGTGACATGGCTCCCAGTTGCTGCCAGGAATTGACCACAGCCGCTTCGGTCTCCTTGGTGGACTTGGACTTGGTTGCCCTCTTTTCCGGATCGATCGTGATCTTGCCGTCAGTAGCTCCGACGCGAAAATGCCAGCTGCTATCGTTGCTCGCTCCACTGAGTTCGTCTGCTAGAGGCACCGTGACATTTTGCTCGATGGCGCGGCGAAGTGGTCGCGCTCCGTACTTGGGCTGGTAGCCCAGCCGACTGAGAAGCTCGACTGCTGCCGGCGTGAATTCGAGCGTCGCGTCACTGTACTTCAGCCCCGTGCGGCTGCGGAGCAAATCGAGCTCTCGCAAGGCGATTTGACGGACGACGTCTCGAGGTAGTGGCTGAAAAGGGACGATGCGATCGATGCGGCCTAGAAACTCAGGACGAACAAACTTGCGTACTTCACGCTCGAAATGTTCGCGCCAGTTGGAGTTTTCGCCATCGCCGAACCCAACATTGCCCTCACGAAAAGTTTCCGCACCGAGGTTGCTGGTCATGATCACCACGGCGTTGCGGAAGTCCGCCAAGCGTCCTTGAGAGTCAGTCAACCTGCCCTCGCCCAGGAGCTGCAGCAAGATGTCGAATACGTTGGGATCGGCTTTTTCGAATTCATCCAGGAGTACCACGGAAAACGGCTGTTCGCGAATGGGTGACGTGAGCGTGCCGTCCGCGTCCCCTGGTTTGCCGATCAGCCGGACAGCCGACCAAGGCGACGAATACTCGTTCATGTCGATGCGGATCATGCGTCTCGGGTCGCTGTAGAGCAGCCGTGCGATCGCTTTGGCCATTTCCGTCTTGCCAACGCCGGTGGGGCCGATAAACATCAGCGACGCCAGAGGCCGGCCGGGACGCACCATGCGTGCTTTCAACGTGGCAATGAGATCCACAATCAAATCGATCGGCTCGGTTTGTCCGACAACATGGCTCGCCAGGCGTTCTCGAATTGCGGTCAGGTCGAGTGCGACCGAATCATCGACCAAGAAACGTGGTAAACCGGTCTGCTTGGCAAAGGCCCTCGCCACGTCATCGGCTCCGACGCGTTTGGCGTCGCCGGACTGCTCGCGCATGGAGCGCATCAGACGCAAGGGCGTCGCCGGCAGAGCCGAGTAGGTCGCGAATCGCGCATGCAGGCGATACAGCTCCTCAATCGCTTGATCGCTAAACGTCACCTGAGGGCGGCCTTGGTCTGAACTGGCAGCGGCGCGGATGATCTCGACGACCTGGAGTGCCTCCGGCTCCTTGAATTCCATTCGCGTAAAAGCCCGCAGGAGCATCGGCTCATCTCGCTCGATGACAGCGACTTGCTCCGGCGTACACTCCGCAATTGCCAATAGCTTACCTCGCGCAATCGCTTGCCGAACCATCGAGGCCACACCGGGTTGTCCATCGATTTTGCCGGCTTCCATCAACTCGAAGAGAGAACCAAGGTGAACGATGGCACCGCTGGCGTGTGCCTGACGAATCAACTGGGAGCACCGCTGTTGCCACATCCCAAGACCGGACATGCCCGATACGATTCGAGCTCCGGAGGTGGACCAAACTTTACGCGGCATCAGTCCTAGACGCTCTCGTAGCGTGACCATGCGATGCACCAATGAGGTCTTGCCAACGCCCGAAGGCCCCACAATCAGGATGCTTTGCGGATTCTCCCCAATGAAATGCTCCGCAAGATCTGCGGCCTTTTGATCCAAGCCGTAAACTGCGTCCAGCCGCGCCCGCGTCAGATCACTGGCGGTGGAACGCAGCGCGGCAGTCTTCTTGCGCTCGGATTTCCCGCGGGCCTTTTTCTCCTGCTGCCTGCCGATCGGGATGGGAACCGTCATGCTTTGGTAATCGAAACTTCTACTCGTGAAACGCTGCCGGAGCGCGAGTAGGTTTTGGTTTTCCACGCTTCGAATCAGAGCGATTTGGGTTTGCTTGGTGACTTCCTCATCATCCAGTTCGTCGCTCTTGCCGAATAGGGTGCAGCCGGCTGCGGGGACTCGCACCACGCACTGACCGTCTTCCAGGTGCCAGCGAAAGCTCTGCAAACTGACTTCGATCGCCTGCGTCCATTCGGCACTCCTGCCTTGGGGCTTGATTTCAACCTCGGTTTTCCAGCGATCGCACTGGGCCGGCAAGGCGCCGGCAAATAGGTTGGTGGGCAGGATATCTGGAATTGATTTTCGCAAGCGACGTTTCAACACCAATCTCGCTTCTTCCCACGAAGAGCCGATGGCTTGCAACCGCCACGGTCCCAGTGCGCGTGCGCGAACCATCTGCTCAGAGAGCACCTCGACTTGAACCGTAATCTGAACTGGTATCGTTTCGCTCATATTCCTTAGTGTAGGCGTTGAGGCAGGTGACGGTGAGCCGCCCAGGAGAACAAAATTGCGGCAAAAGTGAGGCGTGTGCTTGACACAACCGCAACATCCGATGTTCACTGGCGGGCGGAGCACTGAGACCAGCTCGAACTAGAATCCGAAACATCCTGGAATTTCCAAAATGCCATCTTCACCAAGCGCTCAAGAGCACCGCCAGGCGGCCCCCAATCGCCTGAGTTTTGCCGTCGTTACGGTAAGCGATACGCGGACAATCGAAACCGATCGCAGCGGTCTACTACTCGCCGACGCCATGCAGGGGGCCGGGCATGAACTTGTCCAGCGCTGCATCGTAGCCGACGAGCCTGTCGAGATTTGCTCGATCGTGGGACAGCTCTGTGGCGGCACGCCCTTGGACGTGATTCTCATTACGGGAGGAACGGGGATATCACCGCGGGACCAGACGCCAGAAGCGATTGGTCCCTTGCTGGACGTTGAGCTTCCCGGTTTTGGAGAGATTTTTCGCATGCTAAGCTATGAGGAAATTGGTCCGGCAGCCATGCTCAGTCGAGCGATGGCCGGCCGAATCGGATCAGTGCTGGTTTTCTGCCTGCCCGGCTCGACCAACGCGGTTCGGCTTGCGGCCGACAAGTTGCTTGTTCCTGAATTGCCCCATCTGGTCCATCATTCGCGAGGCTAGATATCCCCGTGAGATCCTCTGCATGGCCAGAATGTGCGATAGTAGGAGGTTTTAGGAACCGACCATGAACCAACCATCCAATCCTTACGCGGCGTTGCCGCCGCAGGAAACAACCGACCAACTTGTCCATCCAGACTATGCGCCGATGGTAAACCAGGTGCTGGTGTTGGGCATTCTGCAAATTGCCGTGGGCGTGCTGGAGTTGGTTGTCGGTGGCGGCATGGTCTTCCTCGGTTTCTTTATGAATACCGTCTTTGAGGCTCAGCAGGCCGAAGGGATCGATCCACCACCGGAGCTGATGGAGTGGTGGATTTCCGGGTTCTACTGGGTCTTTGGTGGCTTTATCGCCCTGTTCGCGCTCTTGCGGATCGGCTCTGGACTTGCCAGTTTCTGGTTCCGCGGGCGCGTTTGGATGTTGGTCTCCGTGTCGGTCGGGTTGGCTAGCGCGATGACCTGCTACTGTGCGCCCTTCTCGATTGGCTTATTTATTTACGGACTGATCCTGATGCTCAACCCTGGTGTCAGCCAAGCCTACCGGATGGCCAGGGAGGGACTCTCTCCGGGTGAGATCAAGCAACTTTTTGCTCAGGGACCGGTCAGCCCGGGGGCGTCATGACGGGCGTGCCGGATTGAGTTTCAATCAATTTCACACCAGCCGAGGTGGTGGCTTAAGAGTTTGGATAAGCCGCGCTAAAGGACATCCAGCGTGGGGAAGTGACTCCCGAGTACTTGAGCGGCATCGGTGCCCAGCCATTTCTCCAGCAGCGTGGCGTAGATGCGGCGGAAGTCGATGGCATGCTTGGGATCCTGATCATTGAGATCGGTGAGATTGGGATACGGTCCATGCAATCCAGCCTGGACGGCTGGACCGATTAGAAATACGGGGCCTGCCGTACCATGGTCGGTCCCTTCGGACGCATTTTCCCTCAAACGCCGGCCGAATTCCGAGAAAACCAGGACCAGGACATGCTGGGCGAGTTGGCTCGATTCCAGGTCGTTCATGAAGGCTCGGAGTGCGTCTCCCAACTCACGTAACAATGCGACATGCGCAAAGAATTGATCGACATGCGTGTCGAATCCGCCAAGCCGCGTGGTGTACACTTGGGTTGAAAGCCCCGCTTTGACCAAATGGCCGATCGCTTTGAGACGCTCGGCAAGCCCTGTTGCAGGATACCGGGTTGCTTCCGACTCGGGAACGGATTTTATCAGGTCTCTAAGTCGGCGGCTGCTGGCATAGGACATCAGTGAACTTTGTTGGATGAAACGCAGATCGGAGTCCGCCGCTCCGCGAGGCTCGGCGAGAATGCCGTCGAGTCTCGACAGATGTTCGATTGGGTTGGCGCCGGCAGGGGCCCCGAGTCTTCGCTCGGTCTTCTTGATGTTCTCCATGGTCGGGATTAACAGGCGGCCACCGCACAGCGCCTGCGAGAGTTTGCCCGAGTCAACATGCATGGCCGGTGAGTCGAGCACGCCGACCGGGACTGTCGCATCCAGGTAGCGACTCAGCCAGCCTTGCGACGATAGGGTGGCGCCGAGTTGTCCCGCATGCCAAGTTGCCATGCTGCGGAAATGGGAACGTGTCGGGTTGGGATAACCGACACTTTGAACGATGGCGCATTGATCGCGTTGTTGTAGTTCGGCTAGACCACGTAGCGCGGAATGATAACCAACGTGGTCGTCAATTCGCAATGTATCCTCTTGGGCGATGCCTAACGTGGGCCGGCTTCGGTGGTAGACGTCATCGGCGTAGGGAACGATCGTATTCAGGCCGTCATTGCCGCCTTCCAACTCGACTACGACCAAGATCCGCTCTGGCCGTGACGACTCGGTAACCGCAGGAGCGGCTTGGGCCAGAAAACCGGGTAGCCTGTTGCCGCAGGCCATGACAGATGCGGAGCCAATTCCTAGACGCAGACATTCTCGACGCGAGAGAGCCATGAGTTTCCCTTTTTTCTTGTAGGCGGACGTTAGACAAGTTGAAATTCGGGCGCGTGAACGACACAGTGAATTGCCTTCCGCAAGTTGTTGGCATTCGGTTTGCGAGTCAGCATCATGACCTCATCCAAGACACGTGCGGAATGGTCGCCTTGCAGAAGTGTTTGCAAGATGACTTCTCCCAGATCGCTTACTGCAACCCCGATGCGCTTCGCCCAGGCTTGCGGCTCGAACCGCGGAAGCTCCTCGTCCATGTTGCCCCAGATGACATCCGAAAGCCAGTTCGTACGCTCGAGCAAGCTGGTTGACGTGATCCAGTTTCGTCCGTCTGACCAACCGGCCACGTTGGGTGGATGAAAGAGTTGCTGTCCCTGACGACGACTCGCGTTGTCGATTGCGGCGAGTCGAACCTCACCAGGCTGCATATCGAGCATGCGCAACAGCCCGACACACCATTCCACGGGACCGGCGATTCGCTTGCGGATGCAGGCATGTGAGTAGAAGTGCCTGGAACGCAGGATGATCGCGACCACATGCCGAATCGAATAATCGTTGCCCCTCAGCTCCTCGGCGAGTGACTCGATGAGTCCCGGAGGTGCTTCGTCGGCGTCAAGAACGAAATGCTCGTAGAGCTTGCGACAAATAAAATCTGCACAAGCCGGCTGCCCAAGTGTGATGTCGACAATGTCCGCCGCATTCCACGTTCCCGTTGCACCCAGCACGGTCTTTCGGCCGCGGTCCAACTTCTCAGGATCGAAGTGCAGATCCGCATTGCCGTACGCTCTCGGATCCTGAGTCCAACCTGTCAATGCACGGGCAGCCTCCCGGATATCGGATTCGCTATAGTTACCGACACCGAGCGAAAACAGTTCAAAGAATTCTCGTGCCAGATTCTCGTTGGGCCGTTCCTTGGGACTATTGGCGCCGTCGAGCCAGATCAGCATTGCGGAATCGACAAGAATCTCGTTGAACAAATCCGACAACTTGCCAAGCCCGCCACGTCGAAGCAGTTCGTTCTGCGCGAGCATCAGGGACGCGTTTTGGACTTTGTCGATGCTGGTGGCGAAATGATTGTGCCAAAACAAGGTCATCCGCTCTTGCAATGGGGCCGGGCTGAAGAGCATGCGGTACAACCAGTACGCTTGCAGCCTGACTTCATGATCCGGCCCCTGCCGGACACCGCGCCGTAGCCCCGATGCGACCGATTCGAACACGCCACGGTCTTCTGAATGAGCCGTATTCAGAAGCCGATCGGTGGCAGCCTCCATCCCATCTGCAACGTCCCGCTGGAGCATCTGCCAGCCGGCTGCGAATCCAGCTCGCCGGTGCAGGTGGGCGACTTTACGGATATCCCATGGATCGCTTGATGTTGGCTCCAGTGGCCGCCATGAGTCGTCGAGGTCTGGCATAGTTTTTGCCTAAGTGGTGTGGTGGAGATTTAAAAACCCTGGTGGAGGGACTCATTGGTCGTGGACCACGATTTCTCCAAGATGCTTCATTTGATTCGGCCGCAGGACGAAATCGATGTGGGGCCACGGCGCGGTATCTGCGTTTGCAATACCTCCTTCCGGTAGCCAACGGATTCGATAGGTCATGCCCGGAATAAGCCTCTGGAAGGTCGATCTTCCGTGTTCGTCGGTTCGGTTGTGCTGATCGCCAATCAATAGACTGGCAAAACATTGATCCGCCTGTACCGGATACTTTCGTTTCCCGGGATTGACGTAGGCTCGTCGTGGTGCACCGTCTCTTAGCACGTACTCCAGGTGCGGTAGGTAGTTGACGAGTGCCTTGCCGCCGGGCCCAACAAATGTGGCTTCTGCCCTAGCGCATGGCAACAACGTAATGACCGCAGGCTCTTCGGCGTGGGCGGCAGTCAGCACGGCCGTCGCACCCAGCTTGCGTTCGGAATCAATGATGTAGACGGTGTGGAATTCTGCCGGATCGCAGCCGGGCAACTCGAATGCACCGTCGACGCCCTGCAGGATGTTTGGTTCATAATTTTGCGAATAGCCTGTCACCAGATAACTAGGTGACACGAGCATGAATTCTGGAATCGATTTGCCGGTGGAATCCACAACACGGCCCTTCAAGCGAAGGCCCTTGGTCAGCTTGATCGGGATCGTCTGCTCTGTTTGATCGGGCTCTGGGTCCAGAGTGAGTACGGCGTCGGCATAATGATACTGATGTCGATACTTGACACTCATATCAACGTAATCTGGGGACGGCCCAAGAACGAACAGCCGCCCCTTCTTTGCCGGAACGGGGAGTTCGTATCGTCCGGACGCGTCGCTGATAGCGCAGTGCAGACGCGAGGGTTCGATTTGACCGGCATCGTATCTCCGGTTGCCCTCGTTAAACTGGATTCTTGCGCCGGCGATCGGCTCTCCTGACGACGCATCGCTGACGACGCCGCTGACCAGCAGTCCACGTTGCAACTGCACATCGATGGCCTTTTCGGAGCCACGGAACTCGGGGACTTCGACTTGAGAAACTAGATAGTGTTCACCTGATGGAGGAAAGATGTTCAGCAGGTACCCCCGCCGCCCCATGGCGTACGCCTCGTCAGGAGTAAATGGGTTCAGGCGGTAGTGTCCTTGCTCGTCCGCATGGAGTCGTATGCAGCGCGGTCCCAAGTGAGATTCCGGGGCCACAATCAGGGCGTTCGATGCGGGTTGGCCGGTATCCGCGTAGGTGATGGTCCCCGTCAGTGTTTTGGCCCGCGACAAGGAAAGCGAGGTTGTTTCGTTCTCACTGAGCTGCGTCGGAGTCACGTCGTAGCGTTGAGACGCAAAATCGCGTCCCTCAATTCGCAAAATCACTTGGCTGGAGTTAAGACCACGCAGCAGGAATCGGCCTCTGGCGTCGGACCGCACCGACTTCCAGATTTCCAGTTTGCCCTCCGGTAGCGGGCCAACACGACTGACAACTTTCACGTTGGCGCCCGTCACGGGCTGCCCCTTCAGGTCGATCAACTGACCGCGGACGGCGTGTTCCTCGCCGAGCGTGAGCTGAATCGATTGTTGTTTTCGAGTTGGGTGAAGTGCTTCCATGGCAAAAGCTTTTCCGCTCGCTTCCGCAACCACTCCCAAACCGGCGTACACGCCTGAAGCCGGCGGCGGTACGTCGACCGTAAAACGACCGTCTTGATCGGTACGGACCGGTCCAATCAACTCATAGGCTTTCGGAAGCGAATTGAACACGTACACGCCGATAGGTCGGGCTGACCTCGCAAATTCTGTCGTCAAGATTCCGACCGACGCGTTGGGAATGGGGTTGGCATCGGGGCCGACAATTCGGCCCGTCACCTCGATCGTAGCGGTTTCACCGGACGGGTTGTGTCGAACCGTCCGTTCAAGAATCTGGGCTCCCGCCGAGGCAGCGAAAAACGCAACCAGCGCGATGAACAGCGATCCAAACAGACTTCGGCGGGCACCGGAGCGATCTGTGACTAAATTTAACATGAGGTAAACTCCACGTAAGGCATGCTCTGCATGGTCACCACCCATGTCAGATTCTGGTTAGTTGGGAGGCGGTATCAGTTCGTTATTCGTTGAGGATCGATTCGGACTGTCAGGTGACGCAATCTTCCATCTTCGAGCAACTCCGCTACGAGCCATTCCGATCAGCGTTTGTTCGCGGTCAAGACGAAGTAGGTCCAGTGGTTCAGGGACGTCCCGTAAGCTCAGGACTTCGTGTCCATCGTCGAGCTCCCAAACTGTCACCACCGCGTTGTCAGCAGAACTGAATAGACGGCCATCCGGTGACATGACGACCGCTTGGATTATGCAGCGTCCCCCGTCCAGCCGATGTTGGCGCGTTCCGCTATCAAGATTCCATACGTCGATCCAACGGGATCTGCCGAACGTAGCCAGCACCGCACCGGATGGTGAAAAGACGAGTTGGTCGCCGTGACAAGTGAACGTTTGCACCTCGGAATGGTCGCCGACTTCGGCGATCAGTAGCTGCGAGGTTTCCGAAGAAGTCTGCCGGGCGATGATGCCCAGTCGTTGGGCCTGGCGATCGAGTGCTAGCGCGATGACTTCACCGGCTACGTGAACTCGCCGGATTTCCTGCTCCGTCGACGCCTCCCGCACCACGACGCCATTTCCATCGGCGTAGGCAATGAGGCTTCCGTCGAAGCTGGTCGTGATCGGGCTGTCCGGTCTATAGGGCACCGTAACCTTAGAGGTTTGCTTGCCGTCGGTCGCGGCGTGGACCACGACTGATTGGTAGTCCTGGACCATCATGAATTGACCGTCGCCACTGAACACCCAGGGAGCACTGTCCGCATAGGTCTCCGATAGCTGACACAACCTGAGGTCGTCGCGAGCGTCCCAGATTTCCACGACGCCATCCTCCAGTCGCACCGCAGCTCGGCTCCCGTCGTCCGAAAGGCTCAGATCGCGAATCCAACGGTCTGTTTGATCCAGTGCTCGCTCCAGACCACTCGCCGACGCATCCCACCTTTTGAGCTCTCCGCCAACGGCAACAGAGATCACCGATTGATCTCTCGATCCGAATGCGACATCCCAAACACATCCGGTGTGGCCTCGATGCACAACCAGCTCCTCTAGCGAGCCCACGTCCCACAGACGCACCGTTTGATCGACGCTCGACGTCACGATTCGCGAATCATCACGGCTGAAGGCAGCAGCCGTGACAAAACTGGTGTGGCCTTGCAGCGTCCCGAGTATCTCGCCAGATGTCGCGTCCCAGATTCGCGCTGTTCCATCATCCGATGACGAGACCATTCGATCGCCTATCGAGTTGAATGCGACTGCGCGAATCAGCCCTGTGTGGCCTACAAGTGTTAGCCCGAGTGTGCCGGATTCGATGTCCCAATACTCCACGTCTCCGTACGCCCTACCGACAACGATCTGTTTGCCGTCAGGGTGGAATGCCAGGCACCAAACGGAACCACCTTCCGCCGGAAGCTGCAGCTTGCCTGCACGCGTTGCCCCGTCGCGATCGACTGCAGTGTTTCCGTCGACGATATGAATCGTGTGGTCTCCTTGGACGTAGGCTATTTGCTGTCCATTCCTATTCATCGCCACATCCAAAACCTGCTCGGTCGCACTGGCTACCGCGCTGGTGGCGGAACCATCCATAGTGACCAGCTGCACCGTGCCTTCACGCGTGGCAAACACCGTGTGTTGACCGTCGGGGCTCATCTCCAATGCGACAACTTCGTCGTCAATCGGGAGAGCGAGCCGTGTCAGGGACTCGAGTTGGTCCTCGCCGGCCACCCAAATGGATCCATGGTCTCCTGCCAAGCCGCCTCCAACGAAGACCTGTCCTGAAGCGACGGCAAGACACGTGGGCTCGTCAGGCACCTGGGTCGATTGATTCTCACTCGATAACTCCCTGGAAAGATAGTGCCATTCCCACCGGCGTACGTTCGGCGGCAACGCGTCCAAGATGTCTTGAGCCCTTTTGCTGTCGCCGGCCAGCAGGCTTCGTTCGGCTAAAGCGATCGACTGCACGTAAGACAGGCGTCGCTGGCCTGCGACGGTTGCTTCCAATTTCCGCAGCGCTGCGGACCGCTCCGCGAGCGCGACCGATTTCTCGTCGCGCTCACGAGACACCAGGAAAGTGGCTATGGCCAGTCCGAGGATGAGACCGACGACGGCGACCGTCGAAAGCAAGGCCGAGGCGGCAATAGCCGGCGAGCGCTTGATCCACTTCATCAACCGATGCGGCACCGAGCAGCGGCGAGCCAGGATGGGTTGGTGGCCGAGCCATCGATTCAGGTCGTCCGCAAATGCTTCGGCGGACCCATATCGCTGCGATGGCTGCTTCTCCAGGCACTTCAGACAGATCGTGTTGAGGTCGATGTCCACCTTGGCGTCGAGATCGCGAGGAGCCTTGGGTTCCCGGCTACGCACCTCGAGCAGCGTGTCGATGAGGTTGCTTCCTCGGAACGGAGGCTCTCCGGTCAGTGCCTCGTAGAGTACGACGCCCAGACCATAAACGTCGGTTGCTGTTGTCAGTTCGGTACCGCTGGAAGCCTGCTCCGGCGACATATACAGTGGCGTTCCGGCCAGGGTGACCGATCGGTCTTGCGCCTCACCATCCACTATCTCGCTGGCGAGTCCAAAGTCCGCGATCTGCGGCACGTCGTTTTCATCAAACAGAATATTGCCCGGCTTGATGTCGCGATGAAGAATTCCTCGCTGATGTGCGAAGTGAACGCCACGTGCTATGCTTGCCAAGATTTCGACAGACGCCCTGGGCTCCAGCGGTCTGGCTCGAATCCTCTCTGCCAAGCTACCTCCGGACATCAAACGCATCGTGAAGTAATGGCAGCCGCCGTGTTCTCCAACTTCATATACCGGCACGATGTGAGCGTGGTCGAGCCCGGCGGACCGTCGGGCTTCCTGCTGAAATCTCTTGACGTTTCTCTTGGATCGCCGCGAGAGTCCAATGACTTTCAGCGCGACCGTTCGATCCAGGCTGTGGTGTCGAGCTTCGTAGACGATCCCCATACCGCCTCGCGCCACTTCGCGCACGATCTCATACTCAGGTAAATCCGGGAGCTCGTGGCGATCGTCCTCGGCAGTATCACCCAGTGACGAGGCCGGCGTTTCAGCCATGGAGAGACATTGCCGCAAGGGGGCCGCAAGTTGACTTAGCCGTGCTTCGCCCTCCACGAACTCATGGATCTCGACAGCAAACTCTGGAAACGCCGCCAGCAGGGGACCAGCGTCCAGCTCGTGGGGCGGTCTATCCGCGTCGAGCAACTCAGCCAGCTGTTCGTAGAAACCGGATTCCCGTTCGGGTGTCTTCGGCTCACTCATCGCCACTCCTGGAATCGAGACTAGACAACTTGGTACGCAGCCCGCGGACAGCACGAAAAATCAGCCCGGCGACGGACGGTTTGGTGCGCTGCATCACTCGACCTACATCGGCCAGAGACAGACCCTGCAAATGATGCAACTCGATGGCTTCCCGCTGGTCGTCGGGCAGCGAATGCAGCGCGGTCGCGAGCAACAGGACCTGCTCATTCCGAGCTGCCTTGACGCTCGGAAGCGAATCCGACGCTGCCAGCCAGGCCTCGAGCCTGTCCGAAGACTGACTGAGTGCTCCGACAACCGATGCTTCCAGCTCCACGTTGCGGCATTGCTGCGCATAGCGCCGGTACGCGGTTGCCAGTTGATTTTGTAGGATGCGGCGCAGCCAACCCAACCACTCCGCTTGCGTTTGACCACGGAACTGGTCCCGTTTTGCCTGCGCCTTCAGTAGCACGTCTTGCACGACATCCGATGCGTCGAGCTTGCCGCGAACCCGCGCGTCTATCTGCTGCGCTGCGAGAACCCTCAGGTATTCGCGGTTTTCCTCGATGTTGAACGTCTCTTCCACGGCGTTTCCTCAGGATCGGCATCTGCCCACTAGGTATAGACGCGGCGCATCAGGCGACGAGAGCGCACTTTTTCGAAGCCCAGAGCGGCTTTTCTTTTTGACACAGGCTGAGATCTCGCAGGGCATTGCCGCCGAATGCTCAGCCCGAGTCGCTAGAGCTCGAATGAGATATCGGCCTGTTGGTAGATGGGCGCGAACCGATAGTAGACTTCCAGAGTCATCGCGCACATGGCGGTTGTGTAGACACGTCCACCTTCTTTGCCATACGGATTCTCAAAGTACCAGCTCCCCGCTTCATGGCCGCTGGTTGCCTGAGTCCGTACGAGATGGTCGCGCATCTCAGGATTCCAAGTATCCCAAATCGTGCCGCCAATATGAAACAGATAGAGCGTCGCATAGTAGTTGAAATAGGCGTCGCCATTGGATCGGCCCATTTTTCGCAGAAACTGGGCCCCTTCCAAGGCGCGCGGATCGGTGTGGGACATGCCGCGAAAAAGACGCACGAGAAGACCGATGGCCGTGCAGGTTGGCGAGCGCCCGGGGCGGCCGTAGCCGAAGTACACACCCGATTCGACTTGCTGTGAATCGAGGAACGGATCGATACGCAAGATGGTCGATGCGGGGACGTCCAGTCCCGCCGCCCAAGCACTCTTGAGGGCCATGATTTGCCAACCGCTGAGTGTCAGATCGCCAGGTTGTTTGGGAAGATACCCCCAGCCGCCACGGTGATTTTGCGAGGAGACAATAAAGTCGATCGCCTGCTGCGCCGGACGTTTGAGGTCCTGGTCACCGGTCAGCTGATAAGCTTCACAAAGGGCGAATGTAGCGATGCCATGGTTGTACATTCCTCGATCGCTCTGATGAAGATAACTTCCACCGTTTGGCGTCTCTTCGAGAATCTGCAGCAGAAAGTAGACTCCTTGACGGACGGTCTCGCGATGTTTGCCGTCTTGATGGGTGTAGCCGGCTCCTAGAAAAGCTAGCAGCGAGAGCCCCGTCGCCGCCGGCGCGAATCTCCCCTTGGTCCCGTTGTTCTTGCACCGGCCACGGCACTCTCCACCATCATGAACGAGCGACCAACCACCACTGGGAAGCTGGTGCGCTGCGAGCCAATCGAGAGCACGCTCGACAGCCTGCTCACTTTCAAGCGTGCCACCATGAGCCCGTGCCAGATCTCTTCGCTGCTCCGGCGTGCGGCCATCGACACCTGTGGAAGCAAAAGACGCGGTGAGACTACTGGAGGTCGCCTCAAGTACGCGGTCGAGTGAACCCGACGCGCTCGAGTGACTTGGCTGAGTCGCCTTGACGATGAGCAACTCGCTCAGCGGCACGGCTGCTGACGCGGGGGAATTGGCCGGTCGTTCCACGTTGGGCTCTTGTCTCGCAGCGGGCGGCGGTGGCGTCTGCCCCGTCGCCAGCAGCATTTGGGGCAATGGATCGGTCCGGTCGGTTTGGGCGTTGGCCGCCCGGAAGTCGAACGCTCGATAAACGCCGATTCGCCGGTTGACGGTTAGCAAGGCAAGCAACAACAACAGGGTCGTATGGACGATCAAGCTGACAAGAAAAGCCGGCGTGCGGCGCGTGTCCCAAAACTGCCGGAACCCGCGCCATCCTACGGCCGTCGGCTCGCTGCCGCGCGAGTCGACTTGCGATCCAGCCGCGCCAGGCTGCTGATTCACCCCCGCCGGATATTCATCCGCTCGAGGCGGTAGCGTCGAATCAGCCACCACCGGATCGTCTGCAGGTCGGGATGTCCGTGGGGGAGCTTCCGAAGTAGCGAAATGGCAATCGTTCGAATCGCTACGATCCTCCCGATCGGCCTGCGGCGGAGCGGGCGCCGGGGCTTGGTGGGAAGCAATCGTCTTGGAGTCGGAAGCCATATTGGGTCGCAGAAACCGGGGGCAGGCAATCAATAAGAGGAAACACCAGACGGAAACGCAATTCGCCTATTCCGTTTATTTTAGCTTGCCGCTCCGCCTGGGCGAAGAATCTCGTCTCCGGCCGGCCAATTGAGGCAAAATGTCCTCCCGCCATGGTCCCTCCGGCACAGCCGAGCCTCTGAGCAAACCCAGAAGGCGGATCCGTCCCCAGCCGGCTTCTCGGGCTGGGATATTTAGCCGCACACCAGCGCCGAGATCGCTATAATTGGATATGGACATCCAGTTATCTGGAATGTACACTGTCGTGTAGCATCATGAGGCGATCGGCAATCCACCAATGGGACTGGCGTACTTGGCGGCCAGACCGTGCTGCTTGTCAGGGGGGAGAATCCAATGCCTGCGGAAATAGACCGCCCGGAACCGACAGTCGGACAACTGGTTCGTGAGATTCCATCCAGAGCACGGGTTTTCGAGACCTTTCAGATCGACTACTGCTACGGAGGCAAGCTCACTTTGTCGGAAGCATGTCAGCGCCGGCAGGTCGAGCCCGCAGAGGTGATTGAGCAACTCAAGCAATGCGACGCGGAAGCTGCCGCGGACGATCAGTCCATCGACGCCGATGCAATGAGCTTGCTCCAGTTGGTCAACCATATCGAGCAAACGCACCACGCTTACTTGCGCGGGGAGCTTCCGAGGCTCGATCGCATCACGGAGAAAGTGGCTCGCGTGCATGGTGAAAAAGAACCACGCTTGCGGACCGTTCGCCAAGCCTTCCTGACCCTGCGATCCGAGCTGGAACCGCACATGATGAAGGAAGAACGCATCCTGTTTCCCATGGTGCGCCAGCTCGTAGCGCCAGGCTCGGCGCCTGAGTTTCACTGCGGCTCGCTGGCTGGGCCGATTCTCCAGATGGAGCACGAGCACGACCACGCTGGAGATGCTCTGGCGACAATTCGCGCGGCAACCGATGATTTCTCGCCGCCGACTTGGGCTTGCAACACCTATCGCGCCATGCTGGATGGGCTGAAGAGGCTGGAAAAAGACATGCATCAGCATGTGCACAAGGAGAACAACATCCTGTTCCCCAAGGCTCTACAACTAGAGGCAGATCGTAAGATGTGAACGCATCCGGAGTGTTTGTACGGCGAGAATCATGATAGCAAGAACCACAGGCCGGGCGTCGTTTCGTCGAACATGCAAGTCCTTGGGCCACAGTCCGATGCTCGTGTTCTACGAACTGACCCAGGCCTGCGATCTCGTTCGCCAACACCGCCGAGCATGTGCCGAAAGTCACCCCTCTCCGGCAGAATCTCGATACCTCAGCTTCCAAACGTCTGATCGATCAGCTGGGCGAGTTTCGCAAACTCTGTGGTGGGAGTCGGGCTCGAGCCTACGCCGTCACAAGGCGTTTGTTTGCGGAAGAAACCGACTGCAACTATATCCCGAACTAGGCCGCGTCCCCGAGCGAACGGCCAGCTTCCCAGGAGGACGATCATGCGACAGCGCGTAGCAATCATTGGAGGAGGGGTCTCCGGACTGGCCGCCGCTTATCATCTGCACCAACTCGCACCGCACATCGAGATTAAACTGCTCGAGGCGAGTTCTCATCTAGGGGGCGTCATTCAGACAAGTCGGCAGGATGGGTTTTTGATCGAGAATGCCGCGGAGAACTTCATCACCACCTCGCGCTGCGCCGTGGAACTATGCGAACGTCTTGGTCTAGCCGATCAACTGGTTCGAACCCAACCGGTGAGACGTCAAGCGAGCGTGGTGTGCAATGGCAGGCTCGAACCGATCCCGAGTGGCTTTGTCGTCATGGCTCCTTCGCGGATTTGGCCCTTGCTGAGCACTCGCATTCTGAGTGTGCTAGGTAAGTTGAGAGTTGCCTGGGAATATTTTGTCCCGAGAAGAAAAGATCTCCGGGACGAATCGCTCGAGTCGTTCGTATGCCGTCGATTTGGCCCGGAGATGTTCCGTCGGCTGGTTCAACCGCTGGTGGGCGGCATCTATACCGCAGATCCAAGCCGCCTGAGTGTCGCTGCTACCATGCCTCGATTTCTTCAGATGGAACGGGAGTACGGCAGCTTGATTCGCGGCATGCTGCGTCAGAATCGAAAAAAGGGCGAATCGGACTCGAGCGGCGGAGCGGGCTATAACCAGTTCATGACTCTGCGCGGCGGCATGTCGACACTGATTGACGCTTTGGCAGACGCGCTGCCGGCCGGCTCGGTCCAAACCGAGGCGCCGGTCTGTAGTATTGTTGCGCGACAACGTGAGTGCTGTGGCAAGAAACATTGGGCCATCCGCATGGCTCATGGCAGTCCGGCATGGTTGGATGCGGACGGAATCATTGTGGCGGCACCAGCCAAACATGCGGCGAGCATATTGGCCACCACGGATTCTCAGCTGGCGGACGAATTGAGAGAAATCGAGTATGCGAGCTGCGCGGTCGTGTCGCTGGCCTATCGTCGTGACGAGATCAAACAACCGCTCGATTCATTTGGCTTCGTCGTTCCGCTGGCAGAAAACCGACTGATCCTCTCCGGCAGCTTCTCCAGTCTCAAATACCCGGGCCGCGCTCCGGAAGAAACGGTCCTGATGCGCGTCTTTATCGGGGGTGCTTGCCAAAGCGGGCTTCTGCGTCTGCCGTCGGAACAGTTGATCGAGCTGGCCGAAGGTGAGTTGAGCGAGTTGCTGAAGATCGAGGGAAAACCACTGCTTCGAAAGGTGAAGAGGCTCAACGAAGCGATGCCGCAATACCATGTCGGGCATGAAGAGCGTGTCGCTTCGGTCCAACGTCTCTTGACGCAGCATCCGGCACTCGCGCTGGCCGGCAGCAGCGTCCATGGCATCGGCATCCCCGGGTGTATCCAGAGTGGCCAAGCGGCTGCCAGCCAGATCGCCTCCACGCTCGATGCGGCGAGTGTAGCGGCAGAGCCCGTACTCAGCTGAGGATGCCCAAAGTGACCGATGATGTCCGAAGCGATGGCGGCAAGTTCGGAGCGGGAACTGGTGCGTACTCGCCAGCTGAATCGACCAAGCTGCGCCCCAAGGAGCACGGTGCCTACGCCATACTCGCGATTCCCATTGCCACGGCCCTGCTGATCGCGGGTTTTACCGTTGTCGGAGTTTGCGTTGCCGTGGCGGCCGTCGCGGGGTTTCTTGCTCACGAACCCCTGTTGGTCGCTTGGGGGCACCGAGGTCGACGAGCGCTGAGTTCGGCGCCCTCGGTCAACCGGCGCTTGGCCGCGCTGCTCACGCTGACCCTACTCGGTGGCACGTCGGCTGTAGCGTTGGGATCAGCCGAGGTTCGCCTGGCCTTGGGGCTCTGCCTCGCTATGGCCTTGGTTGGCTTTGCGCTGGCAGCCGGCGGAATGCATCGAACGATGGGCGGGCAATTGTGGGGCGTCGGCAGCCTGTCCGTAGCCTGTATTCCCATTCTGTTGGCCGGTGGCATGGAGTCGCGTTTCGCGCTGGAAGTGTGGATCGCCTGGTGGCTCGGATTCACTGCCACGACCATCGGCGTGCGGGGAGTCATCGCGGCACAAAAACGACAGCCCAGGCTATTCCATCTATCCGTGCTTACCGCCGTTTCAACCGCAGTCGTTCTACCGGTCGGCTTTCAAGAATACTCCCTGCTGGTCACGCTGCCGATGATCGCGATGAGTTGGTATCTATTGTGCTTCCCACCACCAGCCAAATACCTCCGGCGCGTTGGCTGGACGTTAGTCGGGGGCACGCTGGCATCGGCTCTGCTCGTGCTATGGTCTTTCTGAGAGCCCCTGTCCGAAGACGCTCCCCTTAGCTGGACTCAAGAGACTGCGGTATCTGATGGAGTTTCCTTGTCGGCCACTTCGCCGCCGCGCGGCTCCTGCCGGTATGCCTGATGGCGTTTCTGCCGTGGCGGAATGATATCACTGGCCAGTCCCAGTAGCTCCAGCAGTTTGATTTCGTAGTAGCTTAGGTCAAGCTCCCACCAACGATGCTGCACGGTGGCGGCCGCCTGGTCTTGATGATGATTATTGTGCCAGCCTTCGCCGGCGGCCAATAAGGCAACACACCAGTTGTTCCGACTATCCTCGCCGGTTTGATAGTTTTGATAGCCGAATACATGGCTTAAGGAGTTCACCGACCAGGTAATATGCCAGACCGCGATGATTCTCATAATGCAGCCCCATACCACCAGGCTCAGGCCCAATTGAAACGCCGCCCCTAGCTCGGAGCTAAAGAAGAAGCTCGCCCCGAAACCCAGGGCAAAGTAGACCGGTACCTGACCCAATGCATAGAAAAACTGCCTGAACGGATTGGTTTCCAGTCGCATATAAAATGGGTCTCGCAAGAGGTCTTTGGCAAACCTTTCCAGCCCCGCCGCGCTGTAGGTCTGACGATTGACGAACAGCAACCAGCCCATGTGCGACCAGAAAAAGCTGACCCGCGGGCTATGGGGATCCGGGACTTCATCGGAATGCACGTGATGGACTCGGTGCACGGAGACCCAGCGCGCGGGGGTATCTTGCATCGAACAGATACCCAAGATCGCGAAACAGTGCTCCACCCACTTGGGAGTCTTGAAACTGCGATGGGTTAAGAGGCGATGATATCCGATCGTGATTCCCTGTCCAAAGACGTGGATGCCCAGCACAAAGACCCAAAACCCGATCCAACTCCAGAGGTACGGGAACAATGCCAACAGACCCAACAAGTGAACCAAAACGATGGTCGTCGTATAGGTCCAGTTGATCCGATAAGGGATAACCGGAGAGGGCACGGTGTGGTTCATGGAATTATCCCGGTTTCTGGGTGTGTGACGCCGCGGTCAATCTAATTGTGGATATCTGGCTCCATTTGTCCATACCAGGCGCGCGCCGGAGACGCCGGCGGGAACGATTTGGTGGAAAAAGAACGCTTCGTCCCACCCACACGGCCGCTT
>JANQJJ010000366.1 GCA_028281725.1 Pirellulaceae bacterium
CCTGGGCAATTTTCGACGGCAAGCTCGCTTGTTCCAATTCGATGCCGACGAGTTGCCGAAGCGGAGTCTGCCGGTGCATCCTTCGCAAATCTATGCTGCCATTAACGCGCTGCTCCTTTGTATTGTCGTTTGGCATCTACAACCGGTTCCCCAACGTGACGGAGTGACGTTTTTGATTGCAATCATTCTTTACTCGCTCTCTCGCTTCATGCTCGAGGGCATTCGCAGTGATGAAGGTGGACAACTGGGCACTTCGTTCACCATCGCCCAGCTGGTCTCAATAGCAAGTGGGGTTGCGGCAGCGCTCGGCCTGGTAGCGATCGGAAAGCTACCTCCAGGGAGGGGGTGGAAATGGCCCTCCGTGTTAAAGCGTCTGAATCGTGCGGATGGTACCGCTATGAATTGACGTCTAAAGGCTCTTGGAAGCCGTCAATGTGTTTGACATCGGCCAAATATCGCAACGAACAGCCCATTAGGGGGTGTTTTGATCGGTGTGTCATCGGTAGATTGTTTGCATCGTTAGGGAGGTAATTGTTACCCAACACTATCCCCTTAGTTCAACCAGATCTACTCTTAGAGAGAAGACCATATATCGATGTGCTTACTGGCTGTTCTCTACCGCCTCGTTCCAGAAAGCCCAATTCTTGTAGCCGCCAATAGGGAAGAATATTACGACAGACCCTCTCAACCGCCGTCAATTCAGTCTGGAAAGCCGCGTGTCCTTTGTGGGTTGGACCAACGAGCCGGTGGTACTTGGCTGGGCGTGAATCAGCACGGAATGTTCGTTGGACTGTGTAACCGGATAGGATCGAGCGACCCCTTTGGTGCTAGGAGTCGCGGCTTGTTGGCTCGCGAAGTGCTCCGGTGCGGAAGTGCTCGTAAGGGTGTCGACAAGGCGATGGAAGAGCTGATGGCACATCGCTATGAAGGGCTCAACTTGGTCGTATGCGACGCCGAAAGTGGCTGGGTCATCCATAGCGACGGAGAGGCGGAAGTGGTTCCTCTAGAGGAGGGCCTCAATATCATCGGCAATCAAGATCTGAACGACCCCAATGACGAACGCGTTCGTTTGGCTCATCGACTGCTGACGTTGCAGATGCTCGATTCGCCGGTCAAATTCCTGGCCGTTGCCAGCAAAGTCTTTGCTCGCAGTCCATCCCCTCCCGGTCGTCCGACGATGGTCGCTCGAGGAAGCGATTATGGTACCGTTAGCAGCACACTGATCGCACTGAGCCCCAAGCCACGTGATGCCATCTTTCAGTTTTCCGCAGGGGCTCCTGATGAAGCCAAGTATGAGGACTACTCGCCCATGCTGCGAGACATACTCAGCCGTGGTCTTCGCGAAGCCCGTTCCAAGGCCAAAGTCAGCTAGAACGAAACTGCTGACGGTTTGCCCGCGAACTGGAACAGCGGCAGTATCCTGACTCTGCCAGGCAGCGCCACTTCTCTACAGAAGTGGCGTTTGCCAGTCCGGCACAAAGCAACAGGCCCGCGATTGGAACGCCAGCAATTCTCAGGAAGCCTGATGAAGTCAAGCGCGCCGGCGGATCTGTCTGTTCCCAGATCCACTCGGGCCGAGCCATCAGTCAGCCCGGTTACCCCGCGTGTGCCGTGATGAAGTCCCGCATGGCGACCGGCTGGCCGGAATCGACAGAAGCCTGAGCAGCCAAGCACATAGCGACCGCCCACCTCCCGTCGTCGGCCGTACAGTGCAGTGGCTGGTTGTCGCTAACCGCTCTAGCAAATAGTTGCACTTGGTCTTCCAGTTCAAACAGCTCGCCGGTCATCTTTTCGATCGGAATCGTGGTGACTTGGCTGCCGTCGAATGCACGTAGAGAGAACGTCGGATGGCGCGTGCGATCCATGGCTCCGCTCCAAGAAGCCCAAAGTGCTCCCCGAGTACCAGTCACTTTGATGGTTTGATGGTGTTCGAACGCGCACAGCGTTTGCGTCACCACCGCGTAGGCCCCTCCAGCGAAGTTCATGATGGCGCTGAAGTTATCCTGCAGTTCCGGTTGGTCTTTTTGGCTCGAATTGGCCGAGGCATAGACGGACACCGGATTCCCGCGAGCTGACAGATACCATCGCGCTAGATCGAAAAAATGGATCGGCTCTTCCAAGATCCAGTTGCCGACTCGCGAGATGTCATACCGCCATCCGTCGGCCCCAAGTCGGTAGGGATTCCGAGACAATTCGACCAATGCGTAGAGTGGATCGCCAATGAATCCATCGTCGATCATCTTCTTGACGAGCCCCCACATGGATGAAAGTCGCAGTTCGTGCCCGATTGCCAGCTGGCAGTCATTCTTCTTGGCGAGCCGAATTAACTCATCGCACTCGGCAAGCGAGACTCCCATCGGCTTTTCCAGCAACAGGTGCGTTCGGGACTCGAGAACCGCCGACGCGATCTTGCAGTGCAGGTGACTTGGAACCACCACGTCCACGCAGTCTAGACCGCCCGCCTCGAGCAGTTTTTCGTAATCGTCGTAAACGATGGCACCGGGGTACGCCTCTCGGGCCGCGGCAACCGAGTCTGCGCTTCGCGCGGCGATCGCCACCAAACTGGCGTCGCTGCATTGGTCAATCGCGCTGGCGTGGTGCCTTCCCCATGCTCCGAAGCCGATGAGTCCAAATTTAGCAGGTGTGTTGCCCATTTTCCGGTTGTCTCTTGTCTAGCAGGGTTTGGAGCGTACTGAGGTTGCGGCACGGCGGAGCGTGCCTACTACTCTGAATGGTGCTAGTGCTTTGTCAACTCTAAAGATTTGGGTAAAGGGGTCAGGAGTCAATTGTGCACAGCACCCGAAGGGCCGTTCCGGCAATTGACTCCTGACCCCTTTACCCGACCCAAAGATT
>JANQJJ010000406.1 GCA_028281725.1 Pirellulaceae bacterium
GGCAGACAATCCACTCTGGCTCAGCGAAGGCTTGGCGATGTTCTTCGAATCGCCGGACGTCAGCAATTCCCAGGGTTGGGGTACCATTGGAAAAGTGAATGTTCACAACCTGAAGCTGTTTTCACAGTATCTGCGAAATCGGCCGGCAGACTCTTTGACCACCTTGATCACGGATGATTCCAGATTTCGTGACGCGACAACCGCCCCACAGGCTTATCCGGAAAGTTGGGCGCTGACTTATTTTTTGATGAAAACTAAAAAGAGGAACTACGCCGCATACATCAAAGAATTGGCCGAGCAACCGCCTTTTGGCGAAGTCTCAAGTCGTGATCGAATTGAAATGTTCAAGAAGCACTTTGGCAGCGATCTGGAAAAGCTCGACCATGACTTCATTAACTACATCCGCCGCCTATTCAGATGAACCTGGCTCGCTTTCCACTCCGCTACTTGGCCAGATATACGATTTCTCCCGATTTCGATTGACCTACCTGACTACGTAAGCCAGAGCCCCAGGTTCTCGCGGATGAATTGATCGTCGACCAGATCAGGATAACTCTGGCAGACGCGCGTGATCTCATCCGCTTGCCCCGGACTGAGTTGCTCTTTCGGATCAAGGCACCAGTTACCCGCTAGCAATCCCTGCCGTCGTAGCACTTCGTGAATGCCTGGAATACAACCGCGGAAGCGATTTGCGGCGTCAAAAATGGCGGCGTTCATGTCCGTTACTTGGTGACCGAGCTGAAGCAACTGGTACATGTCGTGCCCGCAGTCGGTGGCCGAGTCACGAAGTTGGTGGCACCGATCTAGCAACTGCCGAGCAACGTGCGTCCAGCAGGCCCAATGTCCGAGCAAGCCACCGGCAAACCGCATCCTGCGAACCTGACCATCGATCTCAATTCTGTATTCAGCCAGCAGATCCGCCACGATGGTATCGTCGTTGCCGGTGTAAAGGGCAATGTCAGCCCAACGACTACTGGCCGCCACAGCCCGCACGACATCGAGCGTCTGATAACGGTTGAACGGTGCGACCTTGATCGCAATGACATTCGGTATCTCGGCAAACCGGCGCCAGAAATCATAAGAAAGCAGACGTCCACCGACGGAAGGTTGAAGGTAAAACCCAAACAGTGGAATTTCGCGAGCGACCTCCTGCGCGTGCTCGACCAGCTCGGCCTCGGCGGCGTCCTTCAGCGCCCCGAGCGAAAGCAATCCGGCATGGTAGCCCAACTCGCGAGCGCAAGCCGCCTCGCATACCGCCTGACGAGTCTTCCCGCAGACGCCCGCTATCAGCGCGATGGCAGGCGCTGCGGAAGAAGCGGTATCGGCGTGTTCTCTCACTCCCGCAGCCGCCAACTCCAACACGGGCCGCAGGAGACCTACCTTTTCGTCACGAATTGCAAATTGCGTCGTATGGACTCCCACAGCCAGCCCTCCGGCACCGGCAGCCAAGTAGTATCTCGACAAAGCCATTTGGCGACGTTCGTCCAGAACTCTGCTGGCCGTCAGCGCCAGCGGATGTGCGGGAATCGCGATTCCACGACGCAGAAGAGCCCCAATCGTCTCATCAGGTTGCGGGTACATGGCGTTCATCTAGTATTTTCCATCACGCGTCTGGTAGTGAGTCGGCTTGCCGAGCGTCGCACCATTGATACTGGTCCAATGGGCAATCCAGCTCACCAATTGATCGATGGCAACCGACGGTTCTCCGAGTTCCTGCACCATCGTAGCGGTATTGCTCAACAGCGCGGTCGCATCCTCCTGGCCATGAAAGACTGGTTCGCGCCCCAACAGCGCTCCCAATTGGCCAGCAACGTCTCGGACGCTCAGCAACTGGGTTCCGGTAACGTTCAGCGAGCGAGCCGGTACCGCGCATAAGCTAAATGAGCGAAGGACCAGGTTGTTCGCGTCCCCCTGCCAGATCGCATTGAAGTAGCCCATCGACAGGTCAATGGGCTGACGGTGCCAAACTTTGTGGGCAATGTCCGTGATAACACCATATCGTAAATCGTGGGCATAGTTGAGCCGTACCAAGGCAGCGGCCGTCTGTTTGATGGTTGCGTAGTGCTGGAAGACACGTTCCCGTGCTACAGCTGCGTTGGCGTACTCTCCGATCGGAGTCAGCGCGTCCGACTCAATGCTTCCGCCCGAACTGATCGAACTCAACGGGTAGACATTGCCGGTCGAAAGGGCCACGATCCTGGAACCGGCATAGCGTTCCGATGCGAGTACGGGACCAACCGTGTTGGTCGCCCATGTCGGAATCGGATTCTTGCTGGAGCCGAACTTCAGCCCGACCAAGTAAACCACGTTCGGCGAGTCGGGCAGGCTGGCGAGTTGCTTGGAATCGAAGATATCTACAGCTCGCGTTTCGATGCCGCGATCCGTCAGCCAGTTTCGCGTGTCTCGATTTTGAAATCGGCTGACGGCGACAATCTCTAGTGGGTGCCCGGCTTGCTCTGCGGCTCTCTTGGCCAACATGACCAGCGATGGTCCCATCTTGCCGCCGGCGCCTAAGACTACGAGCGGGCTGACAAGGGACGTGATCGATTCGACCAGTTGCTCCGACGGGGTTGTCAGGAGTTCATCCAACTGCGCCTCCGACTCGATCTGGTGTGGCAAGTTTTCGATGCGATTGCTCATGGGATGGCAGATTCCGGTGAATAGAGACCCTTAAAACCTCAGACGCCCAACTAAGTAACGTGTTTCAAGAAGAACAGCGCCATCACGATTTGTTCCAGCGGAGCGCATCATAGCAGAACTCGATCGGATGCATGGCGCGACCGATTCCAGCTAACAGGAGTCGTCTTAGTCGCCGATTGTAGTGTCCGGAACACTCAAAGCTCGCTGCGGGCCAGGTATGCCAACACCTACCAGAAGCACTAGATATCCCATGCAGCACTTGGCACTGGTCGTGGCTTGGCCTCCGGCGGTCTGTTAAACTCGCCGTTGGTTCGGCGCGTTTGGCCAAGCGGCTTGCGAGAGCGGGAAAGTCGTCAGGCAGATTGCTCGCAAGGTGCCAGCGATCGTTTGCCGCGTTGTCAAATCGCAGTAAAATAGTCCATCCTATTCTCACGTTGTAAAAAAAATCAGGCGTTTTTATTGGAGCTACTTGCATGACAGAGGTGACACCCAAGGCGAACGAGGAGACCACCAGCACGGCAAACCAATCCATGGATACCCGTCACTGGGTCATCGCGATGCTGATATCCGGCCTGGTTGCCTGGGTCGGATATACGTACCCGCCGGTGACTTGGAGGGTTCCAGATCAATATGCAGACGTGGGGCCGCTGAGTTCACAGGAGGAACAAGCAGAGGTAGCGGCTATTGAGAATGCCAACCACTGGAAAAACTCAATCCTGAAGTTCTCGATCGCCGGTCTTGGATTGGGCGTCTTTGCGCTTGTTCATGACATACGCCATCTTGGGAAACGTTGGTGGGCGGTGTTGGTCACACTCATGGCTGGACTACTGGGTGGTTTGTTAGCCGCTGTGGTCGGCATGGTCGTTCGGCGGTACTTTAACCAGGGTTACTCGATTCCGCTGATTGGCGAAAGTATTCGGCCTCTGGTTTGTGACAGTTTGGTGCTGAGCATTGTCAGCCTGCTGTTGGTCGTACCCGTGTCCGTTTTTCTTTGTATCCAGCCGGTCAGGTCGGTGCGTCAGAAGGCAACGGTGGTTCCGCTGGCAGGCGTACTGACCGGTGTCCTGGTACCGGTGCTCGCTTCCATGGTTTTTCCAGCCGCGGCAACCAATTTGTTTCCGCCCAGTGGCATAGGCTTTACGGCGTTGTGGTTTGTGGTGCTGGTAGGCGTGACACTGACCGTCGTATTGTTCGCCGGTGACAAACGGACCAAGCGAGCAGCGGTTGCCGAAGCGGGGATCAACTAGCGTGCTACGGCAATGCGGACCTTGGGTACTGGTGTGCGCCCTGGTGTGCGGTTGTGAGACGCAGCCTCGCACTACACCGCCGCCTCCAGCCCCAAGTCAGTCGCCGGTTGCTTCGCAGGCGTCTGGCGATCAGGGGCCAGCCGGCAATCAACAGGCAGCTGCCAGTCAGGGAGTCGATGGCAGGTGGTTCGTGGATAGGACGGCCAAGTCGGGCATCGAGTTTTCCTACAGCAATGGACGTTCCGCCGGTGAGTTTGCCATCATCGAGTCGCTTGGCGGCGGAATGGGAGTGTTTGACTTTGATCTAGATGGTTGGGTCGATGTGATGTTTGCCGGCGGAGGCCGGCTCGATGACCGGCGCGTCACCAGCCGAAGTTGCGGTCTGTTTCGCAATCTGGGGAAGTGGCAGTTCCAAAGCGTCGGGTCTCGCGCGGGAGTCGACGCGGACGCGTTTTTTACCCATGGAGTTTACCCGGGGGATTTCGACGGAGATGGTTTTGATGATCTGGCCGTCAGCGGATATGGTGGCGTCCAATTGTTGAAGAACCTGGGGGATGGCACGTTCGAAACGCTCGACTCGCTCATTTCCAGTTCAGAGAACTCATGGAGTTCTAGCCTTGCCTGGGCCGATTTCGATGGCAACGGGCATCTCGATTTGTACGTGGCTCACTACGTCGACTGGAGTTGGCAAAACCACCCGGTTTGTCCCGGCCAAGGGGATGTTGTTCGCGAGGTATGTGCCCCACGCGAGTTTGCGGCACTGACCGATGTCATTTACTTTAATGATGGTGATCAGAATTTCCGGCCGGAATCTGAAGCCGTGGGGTTAGTACCGGGTGGAAAAGGGCTCGGGGTGGTGGCAGCCGATGTGAACCTGGACGGATACGTCGATATCTACGTTGCCAACGACACCACCGACAACTTTCTGTACATCAACGATGGCGGGGGGAAGTTTCGCGAGACAGCACTTTTGGCCGGTGTGGCGGGTGATGATGCCGGGGTCAACACGGGCAGTATGGGAGTCTGTGTGTTCGACGCTACCAACGACGCGTTGCCCGACATCTGGGTCACCAATTTCGAACGGGAGCTTTCAGCACTGTACCGCAATGAGGGCGGTGGGCTTTTTGGCTACGCTAGTCGGCAAGCTGGATTTGCTGCGTACGAGGCGGGCTTCGTAGGATTTGGTACCGTGGCCATCGATTTGGATTTTGATGGCGATCAAGACATCGTGGTCGCCAACGGCCACGTGTCCTACGCTTCGCCCCACGCTCCCTATCGTCAACGTCCGTTGCTGTTCGAGAATCAAGGCGGAAAGCGATTTCAGATACTCGACGGCATCGGCTACTTCGCCGAGTCGCATACCGGACGCGGACTGGCCTACGGAGACTTTGACAATGACGGAGCCTACGATCTGGTTTTCTCGCATCTCGAGGAGCCGGTACGTATTCTTCAGGCCAGATCACCCAGCGGACGTAACTGGGCGAGAATCAAACTGGTCGGCACCGAGTCGAATCGATCAGGCATCGGTGCTACTATCAACCTTTCGGACAGCGGTGAAAGACGCGTGTACCTGGCCGGCGGTGGAGGAAGTTATCTGTCGCAAAGCGACCGCCGCATCGTAGTGACCTGTTCTCTCGAAGGCCAGAATCAGGCGGTGGTGGTCGACTGGCCGTCCGGCAAGAGCGAGTTGTTCACGGTGTCGGCGCGGCAGGAGGCGACCTTGATTGAAGGCAGCGGGCAACCCGTTTTGTGAATTCCCATGGAACGTATCGGATCCGAGTCTTGAGACATTCACCGGATAGCGTTTTCAAAAAAACGAGATACTCCCCCAGCGCGCTGATGCTAGGTATGGCGTGCTTGGTGGGCCTGATATCACTGGGATGCGATGACCGGTCGGCGTCCTCCTCAAACGCGACGCCCGCGACTCCAGATTCGGAGCCGTTGCCAGCCGAACCGGATGTCGAAGCAGAAACGGAACCTGCGACTGAACCGGAAAAACCGATCTTTACCCATCCGATTGACAATATTCCCGAGGGGAAACGATTTCGTCTTGCAGCCCGCGCGCTCGACTCCGGGGACTTTCCGGCGGCGGAACAGATTCGGTTAGAACTGGAATCCCATCCAAAATACAGTCCCTTGGCGACGGCTATTGAAGCCTTGGCACACGTCAAGCGAGGCAACTATGCGCAAGCGATGAAGCTGGCCGAGGCGATCTCGACGATGCCTGTGCTGCAAGCCGATGCCTACGCGATTGCTGGAGAAGCGTTTCAGCGTCAGGGAAAATGGACGGAGGCCATCGACGCGTTTCGAAAATCCTTGGAGCTCAATCCCCAGCATATTCGAGTCCATCTTTGGCTGGGGGCGATTTACTACGACACCGGTGCGATGCGACTGGCGACGACTCACTTGAGAGAGGCTGCGTCGCTGAACTCTTCGGATACCAAGTCATTGCTCCTGTCGGGCAGGATCCATCGCGAATACGAACAATTTGAAGATGCCGTCATGGACTATCAGGCCGTGTTGGAGCGCGCTCCCTCACCCGAAGTGGAGCGATACGCGCGGCTGGGGCTAGCCGATTCGCTCTACGAGCTCCGAAAGCTCGACCAAGCGAGGGAGGCTCTCAGCGGCTGTGGCGAAACGGCTGAGGTTCTGGCCAGACTGGCCGCGATTGAAGAGGCTGCCGGAGATTTTGATCAAGCTGAGCGCCTGGCTGCCAAAGCACTCGAAATCGTAGCCGATCATCAGCTGGCAACGCTGGTGCTCGGGCGTATTCAACTCGCGCAGAAACAGTGGGACTCCGCGGTGAAGCTTCTAGAATCCGCCGTTCAGGCCGCGCCGGCCGACCACGAGTCGCGTTTTCTTTTCAGCCGCGCCCTGTTGGCTTCTGGTGATCAAGAGCGCGGGCAAGCCGAACTGGAGCGGGCGACAGAACTCAAAGATGCGTTCCTCCAATTCGCGGAACTTCACCAGGAAGCGATCAAGCATCCGTCTGACGTCGACATCCGCTGCAATCTGGGAAGCTTGGCGGAGCAGCTTGGCAAAATCGAACTGGCAAAAAGCTGGTACAGAGCCGCGCTGGGCCTTGATGCTCAGTGCCAAGAGGCAGCCGATGCGCTCAGCCGACTTGAGCCGTAAGTCGCCAACATGAACACTTCGTAAGATTAGCCTTGAACGACTTGCTCGAAATTTAGTTGGCGAAGGTGTTGAAAAACGGCTACATTGTAAAGATGGCGGTGGTGAACTTGTCAGAAGAGCTTTCACTACTCATTCATTCCTTCTACTCTACTCTGGAGACCGCGCATGCGTTGGCATCTCAAAAGGCCAGGCTTTACTCTGGTCGAATTGCTCGTTGTTATTGCTATTATCGGTATCCTGGTCGGGCTGCTTTTGCCCGCCGTGCAAGCTGCTCGAGAAGCAGCCCGTCGAATGCAGTGCTCAAACAACCTGCGGCAGATTGGGCTGGCTGTTCACAACTACGAGACCCTGCACAAAAGGTACCCAACCGGCTCGACGGACCAGAACCCTGCAAACGCTCCCGGCAATCGTCCCTGGCAGGCAGGTGATCATCGCAAGGGAACGGTTCTGGTCAAGCTGCTACCCCAGCTCGAACAGTCGGCACTCTTCAACTCGCTTGACTTCCGGTTCGACGTGCAAAGGCAGCTCAATGCCGAAGCGCCCTTTGCCCACCTAGTCAACATGCGGGAGACACCTTTGAGCGCCTACCGTTGCCCGAGCGACGGAACCACTCAAGCCAAGCTCACGCGCGAAGACCAGTTCTACAACTATTCTCTGTCGATTGGCAATCAGAACATGTCCGGGAGAGGCTGGTGCAACCGGTTTCCCAATGATTCCCACCTGACGCGGAACACGACCGGCGTCTTGGGCGGCAATCTCTTTCGAAACGGGAACGTTGGCCATGGAAGCTCCAACAGTGGCGTAGGCATCAGTGGAGTCATTAGCCGTTACTCCTGGTCAGCCAAGTTCGCCGACATCACCGACGGAACCTCAAACGTCATCGCCGGTGGGGAAATCTTGCCGAGTTGCCATGATCACCATCGCGGTGGCTGGTACAACTCCAACGGCCAGTGGACCGCCACGACGGCAGCGATCAACTTCAATACCTGCGGAAAGCGAGGCATCCCAGATGAGCAAAACGACTGCCATGACTTCCGCAATTGGCAGAGCTCCGGGGGCTTCAAATCGGATCATACCGGCGGAGCCAATTTTCTCCTGGGCGATGCTTCCATTCAGTTTCTGTCCGAGAACATCGATTACACCACTTACCAGCAGTTGGGTTCTCGAAATGACGGTGAGGCCCTCCTCACCGATACCGGGATAGGTGGCTAGTATCTATTAGTCAGAGGATGATAAAGATTTTCGTATGGCTGGCGCAATATGTTTTGCGCCAGCCATTTTTTTGAGAACGATTTCGGTCGATTTTTATCATCGCTTCCGCTGGTAACTGTTGCCTGTTGGGCTGGGCAAGGTCCGTCTCTGACGCGCCGGGTTGGGGGACCCGGTCGGTCGAATGTTCGTGAAAGGCTGGCTAGCACCCCCACAGCAGAGCTTCTGACACCACCAGTAGTAAGCTGCCATTTGGGATGGCATGTTCTCTGACATTCTCCAGCGACCTACCACGATTTTTGCGACGCCAGCTACGCCGCGCTGATGCCAAGCCGCTGCCTCGAATCATGGCGAGGATCCCATAAATGCAAGGTTTTGCTTGGAGCAGGGCAATCTCAGCGCCACCACGATGGGTGGGCTGACTCTTGTGCTCCGCGTAGATCGGTAGGTCGAGAAACACCGGTAACCCTGAAGGCAATGGTGCGCACGTCGCCTTTGCTCGGTCTTTTTGGCGTCTGAAATGTCTTTAAAATTGCACCTAATGGAGAATTCCGCTATGCTGACGCATCTCTTGGTGGGGGGGAGGTTAAAAAGCCTTAACCTACCGATTTATTTTTATTTCCATTGCGAAACGGAGATTGAACATGCGTTGGCATCTTAGAAGGCAAGGCTTCACCCTTGTCGAATTGCTCGTTGTCATTGCCATTATTGGCATCCTGGTGGGGCTGCTTTTGCCCGCCGTGCAAGCTGCTCGAGAGGCAGCCCGTCGAATGCAATGCTCAAACAACCTGCGGCAGATTGGGCTGGCTGTTCACAACTACGAGACCCTGTACAAGAGGTATCCAACCGGCACGATGGACCAGAACCCGTCAAACGCACCCGGGAATCGTCCTTGGCAGGGAGGTGACCATCGCAAGGGAACGGTCCTGGTCAAATTGCTACCCCAGCTCGAACAGTCGGCACTCTTCAACTCGCTTGACTTCCGGTTCGACATTGTGCAACAGCTCAATGCGGCAGGGCCCTTTGCCCACCTAGTCAACATGCGGGAAGTACCGCTGACCGCCTACCGTTGCCCGAGCGATGGGACCTCGCAAAGCAGGCTCAACCGCGAAGACCAGTTCTACAACTACTCTCTGTCGATTGGCAATCAGAACATGTCCGGGAGAGGCTGGTGCAACCAGTTTCCCAATGATTCCTACTTGACGCGGAACACGACCGGTGTCTTGGGAGGCAATCTCTTTCGAAACTGGTTGCACCAGCCTCTCCCGGACATGTTCTGATTGCCAATCGACAGAGAGTAGTTGTAGAACTGGTCTTCGCGGTT
>JANQJJ010000478.1 GCA_028281725.1 Pirellulaceae bacterium
CAACTCAAGACTTAGCCCCAAAGATTGGCGACACATCCGATTTGGCTTTGGTTCATCCGGTCGTTGCTTCGGGTACAAGCACCTCTGTTGGGATGCCCCAGCTACTACGTGAAATCGGCTTGTCCATCAACTTCGGCGACTTCGTCAGCTGCGGAAGTCGCATCGGTGCTTGGTGCTTTTGGCAAAACGTGTCAGGAGCCGTCTGCTCGAACGTCTTCCTACAATAGCTCCAGTTCGAATAGCAAAGATTGGGAGAGTTGAATTCCTCTCTCCCCGCTTCGGCATTGGTATCTATCAATCGAGCTCCACCCGAACTCCGCTGCAACTCCCGCCAAGTTGCTTCGTGTGGTGAGTTTGTCCACTTCAGCAAGTTACAAGGTCCTCGAATCGGCAGCGGATAATATGTCCGACGCAGAGTGAAGCATCGCAGTCCAGCCTTCGGTCTTTAGCACCTAAGCGAGTTTAGCTGCGGCTTTCCACAGGCAGTGTTCTCGCAATTCTCCCGGGGGGCATGCTATCGCCAACCAGTGAGAATATGTCCGCAAAACAGGTGAGAACAAGTACTAGTTTGCTTCCAACAGCAGCTTCAACCAGTGAGAATAAGCCTATACAACACGTGGGAACAAGTCAGATTGGGTTATTCCAACGTGGTCAACAGGTGAGAAACAAGTTATTTGGACAAGTAAGGAGCAGAGAATGCAGGCTTCAATTACACTCGCAGTTTTGAGTCTTCTAACAGTGGCATCCGGACCTAATGACACAGCCGCTAACGACGCTTACAGATACCTTGACCGACTACATGATTCGATGAAGATCAGCACCTTCCCCAAGCCCAGTGAGGGAAAGATCTGTCTATGGCTACAAGAGTCACCAAAAAGCGGCAGGCTACGAGTCTTGGACGTCAAAGAATGGCCTGTTAGTGCAACTGCTCGGTACTTTGATGCACGCTCCACTAAGAACGAATTGGAAAGAATTGTGGTTATTTCCGACAACGGGCGTTCTATACGCTTCGTAGACTCCAGCAAGACAACCTTGGCTGCATCCGATGGTGATGTGGTCGCGATTTTGCTCAAAGAGACCAAGTAACAACGCGATCAACGCAGAGTCGCCGACTACGACTCGCTGACGTTCAAAACCGCGCAGCTCCAAGAATTCCTAAGACACCGAAGCAACTTCGGTAACTTTCTCATTCACTTCGGCGTGACACACTTCGGCGCATTGGCTAGATTTCCTGGCGCTGGTGGAAGCATCGACTTCGGCGGCTTAGCCGCCGAAACTTGGAGTGAAATAGATGGAGGGTAATTCCAAAGACTGATTTCTGTCGAGGGGTATGTAAGGAAGGGCGACCACAACTTCGGGATGATCAACTGGTTACGTAGGAGATCTTCGGGAAACTGGACATCAGCGCGCTGTCCGTGTGGTTCGGTCTCAAATTGGCGGATGGTGACGTGCTGGGGGCGCTGGATAAGGAGGGTTGGAAAGTGTGACGGCGATTCTGCCGGAAGGTATGAATCGATCTTTGTTTGGTTGCCCGGCCGCTTCCGCCGCACTGTGCCACAGACTAGCGGCTGCACCGGTTGCCGGGAATCGGTCGGAAGCGAGATTGCGGCCTCCAGGCTCATCGGTCTTTAACGTACATCCGGGCCTGGTCCTCGGCGGCGCGGATGACGGCTCGGGCGGCAAACGACGACTTCGAAATGTCAAATATTATTACCATCTCGACTCAATTAGAACGTCTACGACCCCAGAGCCGCTCTTCGTGCCGAATCCTGACGCCTCGAACGCCGGAGCTTACCGCGAAACACGGCCCTTGCTTACGGGTATCCTATCCTCTCGCTGCGGGGACATCGTGTCACGCGGCGGGGCAATACTCGCGGCATCCATGACCGCTCGGTGAAACGACTGTCTTTTCCAGAACCCAGACCGGTTCTTGGGTTGCGTCTCGGCGGGCATCACTCGCTAGCCAAACTCAGCTTCTTGCCCCTGTTGAATGCAAGCCGTCCAAAATTTGCAACCGCCGATCATGACCCGTGGTAACGAGAATCAATCGCGCGGTCGCTGGGCTGACCAGCTACGTATTGGTGGGCATGTTGGCTATCGTATTTGCTAAGTCATAGCCCGAAGTCGGCAAGGGGAGTGGTCTACCTTCGCGCTGGTACAACTCGACAGTTTCCTCGACGATCTGGCACAATTCGGCGAAGACTTGCTTTTCGTCAGCTCCATGACAGCCACCATAGAACAATCCGGGGCAGCTTCCTACAAAGCACCCGTCTTCATCCGACCACTCAACGATTTTGACATACTTGGAGGCTGGACTCATGATTTCGACTCCTCAATCGCTCGCTTAACTGCCCGCTCCTGATAGCGTTTGGCGTCGTCACCAGGTTTGCCGGAAATCGTCACCGGCTTGGATACTCGAGGGTGAACAAAATTGCGGTGGCTTCCCTTGCCGCCTCGGTTTTCGAAACCGGCCGACTCTAAGTCGGCTACCAACTCCCGAACCTTCCTTGGCATTCGTTGTTCCTATCCATGTGTCACATGCATATCCAACTGGTACTTGCTCAATTGTACTTGTGAATCTGAGAAACAGAAAGCGCTAGTCGAAGACATCGCCTACTGAAGACGGCGTTGCTCCAGAGAAGAACCTTTTTGGGACTCTCAAGTACTCGGTGGTGTTGCCTTCCTACGAAGCTTTGAAAGTGCTCTTGAGGTTGGCGTCGTCGGCTTCGGTGACACTGATACGGATTTTCAAGGAATCGCTGTCGTCGTCGAAGGTGAAGGTCTCGATGCGCTTGGTGCGCCAGCCACTGGTAAGCTCGTAATCGAACTGGTTACGAAGAGGAGTGTTGCCTAGATCATGGGTCGTCACACCTGGGCCGATGCAGCAGTCTGGGCGGATGCGGCGGCGCTGCCGAATCGCAGCGTACGGTCGCCCTCGGCGTGGGCTGAACTGTGCGGCTTTGACACAGTCCGGACCATCGGCGAGACAGGCTTTCGCAACAGGCCATTTCTACTAAAATCTTGCTACGTCCAATGCGACCGGACGGATCTCTCTGGAGTGGCTTTCCTTTTGGCGCAGACCGGTTTCCGTAAGCTGGATTCTCGCGAACGTGCGAAATCGCGCTGCCGCTTGGTGAGCTTCGCTCGAAAGGGAAATAGGCGAGAGAAATGGATCTTTGGCCGCCCCAAACGCACTTATCCTCTAGGAGTCCCCTGGTGTCCGGTACACTCGATCTGTCCAGCTATGGCATTCAGGTAACCGATGTCATTCGCAACGCCACGACAGCCATGTTGTACGAGCACGCGATTGTCGATCATGACGCGGTGATCGCGTCTACCGGAGCCCTGGCGACCCGTAGCGGTGATAAGACCGGACGCAGCCCGAAGGACAAGCGGATCGTCGAATCGGCGGCGACCGCGGGCGATATCTGGTGGGGTGACGTCAATATTCGGTTGGCGGAACGATCGTTCATGATCAACCGCCAACGGGCGCGGGACTATCTGAACACGCGCAAGCGGTTATTCGTCACCGATGGTTTTGCCGGCTGGGATCCGCGTTATCAACTCAAGATTCGAGTAATCTGCTCAAGTGCCTATCACGCACTGTTTATGCGAAACATGTTGATTCGTCCGACGGATGAAGAGCTACGGAGTTTTGGTCAACCGGATTACACGATCTACAACGGCGGCTACTTTCCCGCCAATCCCTATACCGCTCAGATGACCAGCACGACCAGCGTCGACCTCAGTTTTGAGCAGCGTGAGATTGTCATCCTTGGGACCCAATACGCCGGTGAGATGAAGAAGGGCGTCTTCACGATCATGAACTACCTGATGCCGCGTCAGGGGGTCCTGTCGATGCACTGTTCGGCCAATGAAGGGGCCGGGGGCGATGTGACGCTATTTTTCGGGCTATCGGGTACCGGTAAAACTACCTTATCGGCCGATCCGGCTCGTGAATTGATCGGTGACGACGAACACTGCTGGACAAATGAAGGCATCTTCAACATCGAAGGGGGATGCTACGCCAAGGTGATTGGACTAACTGAGGAAAGCGAACCGGAAATCTACGATGCCATACGATTTGGTGCGGTTCTGGAGAACGTGGTCTGTGATCCGGCGACCCATCGAGTTCACTATGACGACGCGTCGATTACTGAAAATACGCGAGTTGCCTACCCGATCGAGTTCATTCCGCGAGCGAAGATACCTTGCGTCGGCGGGCATCCGAAGAACATCGTCTTTTTGACTTGCGATGCCTTTGGCGTGCTGCCTCCGGTGAGCAAGCTAACAGCCGACCAGGCGATGTATCATTTTGTCAGCGGATACACGGCCAAAGTTGCCGGAACGGAAATGGGAGTCACGGAGCCAACGGCCACCTTTTCAACCTGCTTTGGCGCGGCCTTCATGGTGTGGCATCCGTCGCGCTACGCCGAGTTGCTTGCCGCGAAAATCGATCAACACCAAACGGATGTTTGGCTGGTCAACACGGGCTGGAGCGGCGGCAGTTACGGCACCGGCCGACGCATGTCTCTGGCGAGCACGCGAGCGATCATTGATGCGATCCACAGTGGAGAGCTAGCAAAAGCACCAACCGAGATCGATCCGATTTTTGGGTTCGAAGTTCCAACACAGTGCCCCCACGTGGCTGCGGAAATCATGCAGCCTAAGTTAGCTTGGTCAAGTCAGGAAGCCTATGAGGCCACTGCTCAAAAGCTGGCAAAACTCTTCCATGACAACTTCGAGCAATTTGTTGACCAAAGTAGCCCAGCAATTGCTAATGCGGGGCCGATAGTTAGTTAGGTATTCTTCGCCACCGATGGAAGGCGCGTCGGGTTAGCTGAGTCGCAAGAGCAGTCTTGATACCGCCGGGGGGGCGCTGACGCAGTTTTACTCACACAGGCAAGGAGGCCTGCGGATGAGTTCATTTACCAGTGCCAGGCAATTCTTCACCGCCTCATTTCTTGCAAGCTTAGCGATCGGTCTCTGTTTGCAGATCCTCCTGGTGGGCTGCGGAGGAGAACGCGGCGATAGGGCGGAGAGAGAGTCGGATTCTGTCGCTTCAGGGGCCGCCCTTGCGAACTCTCCAGGCGAAGAGCGGGAATCGGAAACCGCCGGCGCCGATCCCGCCGAACCCGAGGGTAGGGCCGATCCACCAGCCGGTGGGCGCCATCCCTCGCGGTCGACGCGACCCATGTCTCCTCACGAGGGGGCAGCTGCCAAGAAACACCAGCGTCGCAGCCCTGGCACCAATCCAGCTGGGGAGCCTTTTGAAATCGATCCGTCCTACGGCGTTTCGCCCCGGATGGAATCTGACTTGCCGTCCGCGCTTGGTTCCTCCGTCGACCGGGAGTCGCCGATGGACGAGCTGGACCATGAGGCTCCCGATTCTCTGGCGGAAGCCTCTCCTCCAGCGGCGGCAGGGGAGCAGCCTGAGGACGCACCCGATAGCGATCCGCTAACTGCTACGATCGGCGATTTCTCGGAAGAAGACTCGCAGCTCCCGCGTCAGGCAGACCATGCGCAAGCGGCTGACCCACTGGTTGGCAAAATCGTAGACGTCTTTTTTGCAACAGATCGCCTGCCAATGGAAGAGCTCATCCCGAGTCCTACCCGCGTTTTTGCTCCAGCAGCGGCCGTCGGCATGATTTGCTGTGCGCTTTTTATCGGTTTGTTGGTGACTCGAAGGTTCCAGGCGCTGTGGTTGCTAGGATGCTCCCTGGCGGTTTGCATGGGGATTACGGTACTGCACGTATCGATTGTTCGCTGGCAGCAGGTTTCGCGTCTGGCGGGCGATGCGTCCACGCAGTTTTCGTCGGTGCGTTACGAGAGTGGGACAGGCTATCCGCTCCATGTGGGGACAGCGCGAGTCAGCTTCCCGGCTACGCACAAGCCGGGTGTCATTGAATCGCCATCGTTACTCAGGCTGGAGTTTGTCGAGACACCCGAGAAGCACGTCGTCCTGCACAGTCTGAAGATCGAGGAATCATCCGAAGAATGGTTCGCGACAATTTCCGAGCAGGTACGCTATGCGGAACAACGGGAAAGCTTCATCTTCCTGCATGGCTACAATGTTCGGTTTGCCGACGCGATCAAGCGAACAGCCCAGTTGGCCACCGACTTAAAGTTCTCCGGGCCGGCGATTTGTTACAGCTGGCCATCGCGTGGTCGTGTGTCGGCCTATCCTGCCGATGAGGCATCCGTTTCTTGGTCGGCACCGCACTTTGAACAACTTCTACTGGACCTGCGTGCCAAGACGGAGTGCCGGACGATCAATATCGTTGCTCATAGCATGGGGAATCGCGCTCTGCTTGAAGCCGTGGAGCGCATCAATCTTCGAATGGCGGGCGGCCAACCCACTAAGATCGTTGGCAGCGTGGTCATGGCAGCTCCTGACGTGGACGTCCAGAAGTTCACCTCGCGTTACTTGAAGCCACTCAAGAACGTTACCTCTCGTGCCACACTGTACTTTTCCAGTAATGACCGACCGTTGCAACTGTCGTCCGGAATCCATGGAGGCGATCGTCTGGGCCTGACCGCTGCTGGTTTGTCGGCGCTCACTGGAATCGAAGCCATCCATATTGATGCGGAAGATATTTTCTCGTTGGGGCACTCGTACTACGGAAGTGATCGTGCCGTGATAGACGATCTGCGAGCTCTGCTCATTGAGAAAAAACCGGCTGCGGAGCGCCAGTTCCTGCGCCGGATTCAAGATACGGGCGGAGGCTACTGGCAGATTGATCGGACGCTGCACGCCGGCAGTGCGCGAGTGGAAACTCGCTGACCAGTCGCCGCGCTTTCATGGCCGGCGAGGCAAGCGGTTGGTCTTGCCGGACTGAGGCACGCGATCAGAAGCTTGCCGGCCGAAGGCGGCGGAGGGGCCTATCCCGCAACGTCGCTGCCAGGAGGCGCGACGTCTTGTTCGCCGGCCCTTTTGGGAGCATCCGCTAGCGTGCCGTCAGAGCGAGGAACTCCCTCGGTACCGGGCTTCACCCGAGGGCCTGGAAGCGTTTCATCAATTAGCCGCGCCAGTTCGGCGGAGTCCATGACTTCGGTTTCAATCAGTCGATTCGTGACGCTCTCGAGTGCCTGCCGCCGTTCGAGCAAGATCTGTCGAGCCTTCTGCCCCATGTCATCGATGATGCGTTTGACTTCTTCATCAATCTCCCGTGCGGTCTGCTCGCTATGATCTCGGCCCATGGCGTCGCCGCCACCTTGGCCCAAAAACGGGGATCTGCCACTTTCGCGATAGTTGACGCGTCCCAGGCGGCTCATTCCAAACTCCATTACCATACTGCGGGCGATGGAACTGGCGCGTTCTAAATCATTCTGGGCGCCGGTACTAATGTCCTGGAAGATGATCTCTTCAGCCAATGTGCCGGCCAGCAGGACTTGCATCTGGGCCTCCAGTTCGGCCTGCGTCATGAGGTATCGGTCGCCGGCCGGACGCTGAAGGGTGTACCCGAGTGCAGCCAGCCCGCGCGGAATGATCGAGACTTTGTGAACCGGATCGGTGTTGGGCAGCGAGTAGGCGACCAGCGCGTGAGCCGCCTCATGGTAGGCGACACGACTCTTCTCATCTTCGTCCATCACGCGCCGCTTCTTTTCCAGTCCAGCCGTGACGCGCTCCACCCCTTCGTCGAATTCCTCCTGCCCAACCGTATTCTTTCCCTTGCGAGCAGCCAGCAGCGCGGCTTCGTTCACCAGATTGGCCAGGTCGGCACCGCTGAAACCACTGGTGATTGACGCGATGTTTTGTAGTTCGACGTTCGGCGCGAGTTTGACGTTCTTGACGTGAACTTTCAAGATCTCCGCCCGTCCTGACTTGTCGGGACGATCTACCAAAACGTTTCGGTCGAAACGTCCAGGTCGAAGCAGCGCCGGGTCGAGTGTTTCAGGACGGTTGGTTGCCGCGATGACGATGATACCCGTGTTGGGATCAAATCCATCCATTTCGACCAACAATGCGTTGAGCGTTTGCTCACGCTCATCATGCACGCCGACGGCGCCGCCGCTTCGGCTCTTTCCAAGCGCATCGAGCTCATCGATAAAAATAATACAGGGTGATTTTGCTCCCGCCTGCTGGAACATATCGCGGACGCGGGCCGCGCCCACTCCGACAAACATCTCGACGAAATCGCTGCCGGACAGGCTAAAGAAAGGCACGCCCGCTTCGCCGGCAATGGCTTTTGCCAGCAGCGTCTTCCCGGTACCCGGAGGCCCCACTAACAAGACGCCTTTGGGAATTCGGCCACCCAGCCGTTGGTACTTTTCGGGGTACTTCAAAAAATCAACGATCTCGCGAACTTCGTCGACGGCTTCGTCCACACCGGCAATGTCGTCAAACGTGATGCCAATGTCATCCTGAGCATACAGGCGTCCGCGTGATCGTCCGAACGACATCGGGGAGCCAATGCCACTGATTCTACGGGCGGCGAACATCATGATTAGGAACACCGCGCCAATCATGATCAGCACCGGACCATACTGATTCATGAAACTGGGGCCGTCGGAGTACTCCCAGTTTACGTTGCTCGCATCCAGGGCCTCGCGGAGTTCCGTAGCCGCCGCGTCGGACTCGCCGATATTGCAACGAAACTGCGTCTTAGCCCCTTCGCCGGTCTCATTGCCATCTTCGTCCAGCGTAACTTTCCATACGTCGCCGCTTACCGACGTCGTATCCAATCGTACATTCTGGATTTTGGAGAGTTCGACTGCCGTCCCCGGTTTGGATTTCGAATCAATGCGGATGCTGCCGGAAAGCTTCCGAGTGATGGGATTGCCCGCCGCGTCTCGCCTGGGGTTTCCTTCCTCATCCAGCACCGTGACTTCGGTCAGCAGCGTGTCGCTACCCTTTTCTTCGTAGCGAGTTTGGTGCAGCAATTTGACCAAATGATGGAATTTCATACGAAAGATGGCATTGTTGATCACAAACATGCCCACGGACAACAAGATGATGGAGGTCAGCACCAAGTACCAAACCCAGTTGTTGGTCCGACCTTCCCCTTTTTTGTCCTGATCTTCTTCCGTTGCCATGCTGAGCCTGTTTTTTTGTACAGTATTTGAGTTGTGGGAAGCTGGTCGCTACCCGAGTTTGCATAACATTAAGAGTATACGAGGCTGCGGCAAGACCTATGGGCCAGCAACGAAAGAAGGGGCGGAAATCGCCATAGTGGAAAGGATTGTATTGCTCCAAACAGTGCCAAGCCTTACCCTTAGCCGGTGGCTGACGTCTGTTTGGCGGAATCTGGGGAAGTTTTCGTCCCTGCCGGAGCTGTCCGAGACACTTCCAACCTGGGTCCCAGGCAGGGCCTCCGTGAGCCGGACACCGGTGCCGTAGGCTGGGCTTGCCAGTGGAACATGCCTAGCGGGAATTGCTGAGCAGAATGTTCTGAATCGGCTGCTTCATTCTAAGTGGACGATCGAGGGCTGGAGCGCGCTGAGCCGCGACACCCAATTTTAAGAGCTTGCCGTGTTTTTGAGAGCGTATTGTGCCTGATTCACCGTCGAAAACCGCGGTTGCTGTTTTGGGGGCGACGGGCAGTATCGGTACGGCCACGATGGATGTTCTCAGGCGACTGGGAGATCCCTGGCATGCGGTGGGTCTCTCCGCGCATTCGCGATTGAGCGAGTTGCGGGATTTGTCGCTTGGATCTGGCGTACGTTACGTAGCGGCCACATGCACTGAAACCGCTAGAGATTTTGACTTTGGCGAATTCGCGGGCGGTGCCGAGGTGCTGATCGGCCCGGAGGCGCTCGTTCGGTTGGCCGAGGACCCCGCCGTGGATACCGTCGTGGCGGCCGTCGTCGGCTCAGCGGGCTTGCCAAGTACCCTGGCGGCAGCGAAGGCCGGCAAGCGGCTCGCGCTGGCCAACAAAGAGGCGCTGGTGGTAGCCGGGAGCCTAGTTACGCAGGCATCGCGGCTCAGCGGCGGAGAAATCATTCCGATCGACAGCGAACACAGCGCTATTTTTCAGGCTTTGCAGACTGGTAGGGCGCAGGATGTGCAGCGCATCATTCTCACGGCCAGCGGCGGGCCATTTCGTACCTGGAGTCCATCGCAGATGGCCCAGGCGACCGTGGGTGACGCGCTCGCCCATCCAACTTGGCAAATGGGACGCAAGATCACGATCGATTCGGCGACCATGATGAACAAAGCTCTGGAGGTCATCGAAGCTCGCTGGTTATTTGACCTTCCGCCAGAGAAAATTGGGGTGGTGATCCATCCCCAGTCCATCATTCATTCTATGGTTGAATTTGTCGATGGCTCCGTCATCGCACAGCTGAGTCCGCCAGATATGCGACTTCCCATACAATACGCGCTGACGTACCCTGACCGAACCGGGTGTCCTTGCCCTAAAATGGACTGGGCGCAGGCAGTTCAGCTCGAATGGGAACCAGTCGATACCGAGAAGTTTCCAGCGCTGAAATTGGGCTGGGAAGTTGCCAGTCGGGGGGGGACCTGTGGCGCGGTGGTCAACGCAGCCAACGAGGCAGCCGTGGCTCTGTTTCTAGCTGGTGAAATCCGATTTACGGAAATAGTGACCGGCTGCAGGCGAATACTCGAAGTACACAATTACGATGCGAGTCCGACGCTCGATGAACTTATGCGCCTCGACCGATGGGCGCGAGAGGAGATAACCAAGTGGGCAGCAGTATGCTAGTCGAGGGACTTACCCGAATACCGGCGTTAGACGCGTTGCCAGGGCTGCTGGCCAGTGGGACGTTCCTCGAGAACTTACCGCTCAATCTTTGGCTTTTCTTCGAAGTGGCTTTGGGGTTGGGCTTCGTTATCTTCGTGCATGAACTTGGGCATTTCATTGCGGCCAAGACGTTTGGCGTCCGCTGCGACAAATTCTACGTCGGATTTGACGTCCCCATTTCCATCGGTCCCATCCGATTGCCTCGAACGCTCGGCAAGTTCCAGTGGGGGGAAACCGAATATGGCATCGGCATTATTCCTCTCGGTGGCTACGTGAAGATGCTTGGCCAGGACGATGATCCGCGCAGGGCCGAGGAGGAGGCCGAACGGGTTCGCCAGGGCGGCAGCGAAGAAGAGCCGCTGGATCCGCGCAGTTATCCGGCCAAACCTGTCTGGCAGCGGATGATTATTATTTCCGCCGGTGTCGTCATGAATCTGATCTTTGCCGTCATCATGGCCGGCGTTGCCTTTCAGGTTGGCGTTCCCTACACGCCCACCGTCATTGGCACGGTAACTGGCGGAGGACCGGCGTGGCAGGTCGGCCTGCAGCCAGAAGATCAGATTGTTCGCGTGGGCGAAATGACGCAGGATGATACCCACCTGCGTTTTAATGACTTTATGACAACGGTCGCCATGCGTGGATTCGAAAAGAAAGGGGCTCCTCTTCCCGTCGCCGTCATCCGTGGCGATGAGAGAATCGAGTTTACGCCGAGTCCCATCAACAACATGCACCCCAAGAAGAAGCTCTACTTCATTGGTGTCAGTTCACCCTCTGCGGCGCGTCTAAGCGACAAGAGGCCGGTCATTCCGATGTCGTTTCTCGAGTCCCAAGGACTGGATTTGATTGGAGGTGATCGAATTACCGCAGTAGACGGTGTGGATTTACCCAAGGACCAGCGTTTTGACGAACCGCTTGGAAGCGAACTGCAGGCTCGACTCCAAGCGAAATGGAACCAGTCGGTCAAACTGACCATCCACCGCGATTTGCCCGATGACGACCAACTGCCAAAGATTTTTGATCTCGAGATCCCACCTGCGCCGGTACGAACGCTAGGGATTGGGTTCGGTTTTGGTGAGATTACTGCGTTTGCCTCCGAGTCGGCCGCTCGAGATGCCGGCATGCAGGTCGGCGATGTGATCGAGGAGGTCAATGGCGAGAAGGTGGTGGACGCGTGGCGCCTACCAACCCAGTTGGCTGAGCTAGCTGGTGAAACAGTCGAAATCAAAGTTACGCGGAGTGGAAAAACAGCGGGCGCCGACAAAAGCGCGCCGGAAAAGCTCACGTTCATGGTCGAGTGTGATCCGGTGCCGCGCTTTGACTCGATCTCATCATTCGGCGGTCGGTTGACATTGGCCGGTATTGGAGTCGCCTTCAAGACGTCCGCTACGGTGACGGATGTCGATGCTGCCGTTGCTGAAACGGACGACCCGGTTTTGCCCGGAGATGAACTGGTTCAAGTTCTGTGGGAGCCCACCGAAGAAATCAGGGAGCAGTTGGCAGAGTATGGGGTTCGCGACGAGGACCTCAAGGCTCGACAAATTGACGGCTTGCTGACGATGGCTTCGTACTTGGACGAGTTGCAGCAGCTACCTCCGGGGATGACTATCCGCTGTTTCTTCAAACGCGACGGCAAGACGCTCGAGCGCGTGTTAACGATCCGCGAGGCCGAGGATTGGTATTGGCCCTGGGATTACCGCGGGCTGGGCGCGGACTCACTGGAACAGATCTACGTGGCCGACTCGTTTGCGGCCGCCCTGGCGTTAGGCGCAGGAGAGACTTGGAAACGGTTCAAGGAGGTACTTTCGTTTTTGAAGATTTTGATCACAGGCAAGGCTGGTGCCGATGGTTTTGGCGGTCCGGTCAAGATCTTCCAGGCGGCCGGCTCCGAAGCCAGTCACGGCATATCTCGGCTGTTGCTTTTCTTGACGTTGCTGAGTGCTAACTTGGCTATTCTGAATTTCCTACCCATTCCCGCCTTGGATGGCGGGCACATGGTTTTCCTGACTGCGGAAGCCATTCGCGGTAAACCCATCAACGAGGCACTGCAGATTCGGCTCACCATGGTCGGCGTCCTGTGCCTGCTCAGCCTGATGGGGTTTGTCATCGTGAAAGACATTTTCGATCTGTTCTAAATGTTGACATCCAGGCCGCTAAGTCCGAAGATCTTCGCGGGCATCCCGCGAACGTGGCAAACGGCAGCCAGCGCCTGGAAAACGCTGCCTCGCGTTTGGAACCGGTAGGCTAGTGCGAGCCGCACGGGCCATAGCGTGTACTATCAATGAAATCGTTGCTCAACCGAGCGAGGGCGACGCACGCTTAACCGACACGCGCTCTATCGGTTGTAGCTACCGCCGCGTGGAGTTCGCGCGAGGTTCGCACGCTGATACATCGGCAGATAGCGATAGTAGACTTCCAAGCACAGACAGCTCATCGCCGTGGAGTAGATACGACCGCCGTAGCCGCCCCACAGCGCATCTGGATTCCAGCTACCCGGCTCCTGGCCGTAGGCCGGGATCTGAGTCGCCAGCAGGCGCTGTTTCATGGCCTGATTCCAAACGCGCCAGTTCTCGTCTTGCAACTGGAACAGAGCCAGCGTGGCATAGTACCAGAAGTAGACGTTGTCTTCGCTTGTCCCGGGGCGATTGGCCAGGATCATTGTCGTTGCTTCGCGTTGCGCTTCCAGCGTGGTTGGGTAGTCGAGCAGCAAGCGGCAAGCCAGCGCTTCGGCCGTCATGGTTTCGCTGGGGCGTCCTTCGCCGGGACGATATCTGGCCAGCCCACCTGCTTGCCCGGCCGCACAGGAATCGAGGAACCGCCGCATTCGACGCTGGACCTCGATCGGTACTTGAATACCCGATCTTTGAACGCTCTTGAGTGCCATCGCTTGCCAGCCAAACTGACTCAGGTCGCCGGGATCGCCGGGACGGTATCGCCAACCGCCACCGCGAACGTCCTGCGCGTTAATGGAGTATTGTGCGGCGCGTAAAAGTGACTCGCGCAGGAACGCATCACGCGTCATGCCGTACGCTTCTGCCAGCGCCAGCGTCGCGATACTATGGCAGTACATGCGGGCGTTCGTGACGTTGGGAGCTCCCCCCACCTGCTTCGGTCCCGACAGATCGCCCGAGGGCATTTGAGCATGCAACAAGTAGCGTAGGCCGCCCTGAACGGTCTGTTGATAGTCGCCTTCCAGGTGCGTATGGCCGGCGGATAGGAAGGCCAACAACGCTAGGCCGCTTACCCCGGTGTCGGCTTGATCTCCCGTTCCGTGTCGATACTCACCCAGTGCGTAAGTCTCCGTGCCGCCGCCATGATTTTTGGCGTTCCACGATCCGTCGGCCGACTGGGCGCGGACCAGCCACTCCAGACCAGCCTTCACAGCCGCTTCGCTGTCGGCGTCCGCTC
>JANQJJ010000529.1 GCA_028281725.1 Pirellulaceae bacterium
TCGCGGCAACCTGATGCCCTTCTTCAATTTTCAGTTGGAGAGCGGCGGCAACATGCTCGACACGATGTCGGAATTGCAGGCAGCTATTGACAAGATGAACGCTGAAGGCGGGATGCTCGATCAGCAAACAGGGATTCTCGTTAGCGCCGGGCAGATGGCGGCCGACGGTCGCCTCGAACTGGTGCAGACATGGGACTCGTCAACCTACGTCAACGATGCTTTGGCACTGGTTCGCAGCAACATCCTCGTCGGAGGCTTCTTGGCGACGGCGGTTTTGTTAATTTTCCTTCGCAGTGTGCGGACGGTTGGAGTGATCGCGATTGCCATCCCGCTTTCGGTCATCGGCACCGTCGTGATTCTGCTGTCGCTCGGGCGCAGTGTGAATATCATTTCACTAGCCGGTATGGCCTTTGCTGTCGGGATGGTAGTCGACAACGCGATTGTAGTCATCGAAAACATTTTTCGGCACTTGCAGCGAGGCCTGCCCACCAAAGAGGCTGCCTTCGAGGGCACGCGCGAGGTCGCTGGAGCCGTGGTGGCATCGACGATGACGACTCTTGTCGTCTTTTTTCCGGTGCTCCTGATCGAGCAGCAGGCTGGGCAACTGTTCCGCGATATCGCTTTGGCCATCATGGCCGCCGTCGGTTTGAGCCTGATCGTTTCGCTGACCGTGATTCCGTCAGCAGCGGGCGTGATTCTCCGGAGCCAAAAACGAAACGACGAAAAACTGGAAGAACTGCGCACCAGTGGTGAACTTGTCCCGTTGCAACGTCGCGGCTATTCGAATCGATTCTTGCGATTCTGGGCGGCAGCGGTCCGGAGCGTTCAGCGCATCACCGACCTGCCAAGCATGATCGGCGGATTGGTTCGCTTCCTAATTGGCAGCTGGGTACGGCGGTTGATCACGGTTGCGGGGTTTGTCGCGGCGACTGGGGTGGGGATCTACTTCCTGTTGCCTCCGCTGGACTACTTGCCTAAAGGAAACCGCAATCTGGTCTTCAGTGTCATGGTTCCGCCACCGGGCTACAGCGTGGATCAACTCTTCGAAATCGGCGATCGCATTGAGCCGAAGGTCCGACCCGCGTGGGAGGCGGCAGGCGATCGTTTTGCTGTCGAAACCGTCCGCCGAGGAAGCGAAAATCCGATGGTCGACAGTCGACCGGATGTGCCCCTGACCGCCGGAAGTGAGGAAACGGTCAAGGCCCCCATGCTGGAGCACTATTTCATGGTCGCCCGCGAGGGGCGCATCTTCCAAGCCGCGATTCCGGTCGATGCGACCAAGACGCCCGACGCACTTTCGCTGCTGGAGAACGCGATGGGTGGAGGTGCCGCTCCAGACACACCTTACTTTTCATTTCAGTTTCCACTTTTTAGTACCGGTGGAACGACCGGTGCCGCCATCAAGATTGATGTGGTGGGTGATTCCCTGGATGACGTCATTCGGTCCGCAAATGCGATGTTGGGACAGCTGGTCGAGAGCTACGGCCCTTATAGCGTCAACCCATCGCCGGCGAATTTCATGTTGCCGACTCCCGAAATCCGCATCACGCCTGACGACGAACGGCTGCAGGACGCGGGGCTGACGCGGCGAGATGTGGGATTGACGTCTCAAGCTTCCGGCGATGGCATCTTGATACCGCGACGTTTCGAGCGAGCTGGCGAACTGAAGGATCTGAAGATTATTACCGAGGAAGCACTTGGCAGCTCACCCGTGGAAGGTTTGATGAACGCTCCGGTGGCAACGCGTCGCGACGGAGTGGTGGATCTGGCGAGCGTCGCAGCCGTCGAGCGGATCCGCGTGCAAGATCAAATTCGGCACGTGGATCGCCAACGCGCCGTGACGTTGGAGCTGACTCCTCCGGCCGACGTTCCTCTGGCAATTGTCGTCGAACAGCTGCAGTCCAAAGTCTCCCAGCTGCGTGACTCCGGAGGCATCCCCGCGAACGTCGACGTTCGTTTTGCGGGTTCGGCTGGGAATCTTGCCGAAATCAAGACCGCCTTGTTTGGCGACGGTACCGCGCTGGGAACACTGACCAGTTCGTTGTTCCTCGCGTTCGTAATCGTCTACTTGCTGATGGTCGTCTTGTTTCAAAGTTGGAGCTATCCACTGGTCATCATGATCAGCGTGCCACTGGCAACGTTAGGTGGCTTTATCGGTCTAGCCATGGTTCACAACTGGACGGTCTCGGATCGCTATTTGCCCGTGCAAAACATGGACGTGCTCACGATCCTCGGTTTCGTGATTCTCGCGGGGGTTGTGGTCAACAACGCCATCTTGATCGTTCATCAGGCGTTGAATTTCCGTCGTCAAGGTGTTGACGAAGACGGCAATCCAGTAAGCACGGATGCAAAAGAAGCGATCGTTCAGTCGGTATCCAGCCGCGTGCGTCCGATTCTGATGAGCACCCTAACCAGCGTCGGAGGCATGTTGCCTCTGGTGTTCTTGACCGGGCCCGGCAGCGAGCTCTACCGCGGCCTGGGAGCAGTCATTACCGGCGGTTTGATCGTCTCGACCGCCTTCACGATCTTCCTCGTGCCGGTGGTATTGAGCATGGTCTTTGATCTCAGTCAGAGCCGTCGTCAAGCCAAAGACGACTCGGAGGCTGTCGCCCGGGCGGCCTGAGCGTAGACCGCAACCGTTTTCGGCCGCCTGGACCCTGATTCATCGTTGATCTGCCCGATTACCAGAGCGGTAGTCGATCCGAGCATCGAACGTATCGGTGGATCTGTCCTCAGATCCATCACCAAATATTCCCGCCAACGGTCTGCCGCGAAGCCTTTCGTTTCACGACGATCAGCAGGGGACGAGCCACCAACGTTCTGGCGGCCGTCCCCGTGTTGCCCGTTTCTGAATGGGCGCTATCCAGCTAAGCGCGGTCGCGTTATGCCCAGTTGCGTTGGGCACGTCGGCGGAGACGATTGGCCTCGTCATCGTTGACGAATTCTTCGGTCTTGGGGTCAAGCGTCAACTTGCGCTGGAGGATCCACGAAAGTGCGGCGGCGTGACAGGCCACATGGGAACGCCGCATGATCGTCGGATTGCAAACCGGTTGCTCCCGATTCTTGACGCAATCGAAGAAGTTGCGCGCGTGTGCCGAAACGTCGAGTCCCCGAACACGTTTCGATTGCTCGACCTGTTTGGCAAGTGAATCGGGCTTGACCACGATTTCACCGCTGTCTCCAGTTTCAACCCAACCCTCATCACCGACAAATCGCACCGGGCAAGTGCCCAGACGTGTGATCCACCGTGGACCGCGATCGCCGAATGGCTCCTCTAGAAAATCGAGGATCAGTTTGACGCCGTTGGCGTAGGTACACGTGATGTTTCTGTCGGTCGGTTCGTATTCGGTAGGCATCGTATGGTCTGACTCGTTGGCCCATTGGCAAAGGTCCAGCGTGTGGGCTCCCCAGTCCAGCAACCGCGCGCCTGAATCAAAGTCGTGGTAGCCGCGCCAACGGCCCTGCACATACTTCTCGTTGTAAGGACGCCACGGTGCCGGACCAAGCCACAGGTTCCAGTCGCAAACTTCCGGCGGTGGAGTTTTTTCAGCAGGCAACCAACTGTTGTCGAGCGTCGGGACATAGACGGTTGCGTGAAGCGTTTTAAGTTGTCCAAGCTTGCCGGAATGTGCCAACTGCACGGCCTGCTGGAAGTTGGGAACACTTCGGCGTTGCGTGCCCGCCTGAAAGACGCGTTTGGTTTTCGCGAACGTCTCTGCCAAGTCCTGGCAGTCTCCGATCGTGATCCCGCAGGGTTTCTCACTGTAGACGTCCTTACCTGCTTTCGCCGCCTGCATAGAAGCGGCTGCATGCCAGCGGTCACCGGTGGCGACAATCACCGCGTCAATATCGTCACGGTCAAGCAGCTCACGAAAGTCCCGATAGAGTTGGCAGTCTGAGTTGCCGTAGTGTCCATCGACTAGAGCCTTGCCGGCATCCCGCCGGGACGCTTGCACGTCTGCAATGGCGACACATTGCACGTCTTTGAGTTGCAGCATCGACTTCAGATCATAAGTGCATCTTGGCCCGATCCCGACAACGCCCAGCGTGATTTTTTCCGAGGGAGCCACATCGCCGGCTGCTCCCAGCGCCTTAGGTGAAACGAAGTACGGCGCAGCCATGGAGGCGGCTGCGGCAGAGAGGAACTTGCGACGGCTAGTGGAATGGAATGGTTGCATGGGGATAGGTCCTTTCGTGGCGTTTCGGTGTCCGGCATCGCTTCGAGGGCCATGAACGTCAGTCGTGTCCTGATGGCTCCTTATGGCCTTTGCGAGGGAAGGAGCTGGATAATGCAGTCGGACGGTGGGGTGTCGTGGTCAAAATCTCTATAGCATCCTCCTATTCTGACACGTTCCGGTTCCCGTAACAACGCATTCCCAGCAAACGACCGTCTATCCCGTAAGGATTTGGCCCTATGAACGGCACCCAATGAACGACATCCTGTAAACCGCGCCTTGCACTTGCGTCGTGCTCTCCAGCGGCTGTCGGACGTACTCTAGCCACTAGCCCTCAGATGTTCCACGCACACTTTGGTAGAATTGTTGCTTGGAGAAGATAACTCTCAACAGCAGGTTCGATGCCGACCGCCGTAGAAGTCCGAGAACAGCTTAGTTCGTTTCCGCTACGAGAACTACAGCGATTGGGTAAACGCCTCGACAATAATATCGATCGATTCAGCTCGTTACGAAGTAAGCAATGCAGGAACGAGGAATAAGATATGTCGAATACACGCAGAGGTTTTCTTCGGACGAGTGCCGCGATTGGCTTATCAGCCATGTCCTACACAAGGGTCGCTCATGCAGCAACAAGCGGCGAGCCGCCAGTCGTGGGGTTCATCGGCTGCGGCGGACGGTCGAAGAGTCTCGGCCGAACCTTTAATAGTGTTTCGCAAATCGCATGGGCTTGCGATCCAGACGAAGCTCACGCCAGGAACCTGCAGAAGGATACGAAGGCGAAACATACGACGGGCGATCTGCGAAGAGTACTCGACGATAAATCGGTCGATGCAGTTGTGGTCGCCACCCCAGATCATTGGCATGCGCCAGCTGCGATCTTGGCGTGTGAGGCTGGCAAGCATGTCTACGTGGAAAAACCGTGTAGTCACAACTTCCATGAGGGACGTTTGCTGGTCGAAGCTGCTCGACACAACAAGGTTGTGGTGCAGCATGGCACTCAAAGTAGAAGCAACCCACTCGTGGTGGGAGCGATTCAGCTACTGCGTGAGGGTGCGATTGGCGATGTGCTAATGGCAAAGGCTTGGAACGTACAGCGGCGCAAAAACATCGGTCATGCAAAGCCTACATCGCCACCAACCGGTGTTGATTATGACATGTGGGTGGGACCGGCCAAGTTTATGCCGTATCAGACGAATCGATTCCACTACGACTGGCATTGGTGGCATAATTTCGGCACCGGCGATATCGGCAACGACGGCGCGCACGAGATGGACATTGCTCGCTGGGGACTTGGAGTCGAAGGGCTTCCCTCGTCCGCCTCAGCGATTGGTGGCAAGTACTACTTTGATGACGATCAACAGTTCCCGGACACCGCCACCTGTGCCTTCCAGTGGCCCGGCGACGGCAACGTTGGCCAGCGGAAGCAACTGATCTTTGAGATGCGAATCTGGTCGAAGAACTATCCGCACAATTGTGATACGGGCGTCGAGTTCTACGGAACCAAAGGCATGCTGTTTGTCAGCAAACGCGGAAAGCTTGAGTTATGGAACGAATCGAATCAGCGAGTTTCCCTAGCCGATAACCGATTCACAAAGGAGTCGCTCGGTCTACCAAGGAACCACCAGGTCGATTTCCTGCAAGCGATTGCCAACGAGCGAAAACCGCGGGCGGACATAGCCACCGGTCATGACTCTGTTTCCCTGATTCACTTGGCAAACATTTCTGTTCGCACCGGCCGTTCGCTGCAGATTGACCCGGCATCAGAGACGATCACCGGTGATGAAGTCGCCAACCGGTTGCTCTCGAGAGACTACCGCGATGGCGGCCACTGGGCCATCCCTGGCGGCGTGTAGCATTCGTAACGAAGTCGTCGAGACTTTCGTTTTGGCCTGACAGATCGACTCTCAGACGCCTTTCATTGCATCCCCAACTCAGTAGACACTTCATGCGAACATCAGTTTTCTGTATTGGCGTTATTGCGATTCTCGCTTCGTCGCCAGCCCCTGCTCAAGATCCAGCTAATCGGACGGACCGTGTCGTCTTTCAGCAGCGCGATGCCGAAGTCTTGGTAAAGATTGATGGCAAACCGATTGCCACCTATGTGTACGAAGACTCAGAGATCCCGAGACCCTACTTTGCTCATGTGCGAACGCTGGAGGGAATCCAGGTTACGCGCAATCATCCACCGAAACCAGGAACGGACAGGCGTGATCACAAAACGATGCACCCAGGCATTTGGCTGGCGTTCGGTGATCTGGATGGCGCTGATTTTTGGCGCAACCAAGCGACAGTAAAGCATGCTCGCTTTCTTGAAACGCCGCAAGCTAGTGCGGGCGGTAGCGGGTTTGCCACAGAAAAACGCTACCTGCGGCCGGACGGATCGTTGATCTGCAAAGAAGAATTCCGCTTCTCAGTTCACCTGCATCCACCGAAGTCTCCTGGCTCGCGAGGTTACCTGATCGTATGGGATTCAACCTTTCGTTCGGACGACGAGTTCTATTTCGGTGACCAGGAAGAGATGGGACTTGGGCTACGCGTGGCGACGCCCCTGAGTGAGGTTAATGGCGGCAAGTTGCATGACTCAGAAGGACGCACCGGAGCAAAGCAGATCTGGAGTCACTCGGCACGTTGGTGCGACTACAGCGGCGTTATCGACGATCGAAGGGTCGGCATAACGATCATGTGTCACCCGAAGAACTTTCGTGAGAGTTGGATGCATGCTCGCAACTACGGCTTTGTTGCTGCCAACCCATTCGGTCGCAATGCGATGAAGAAAGGCAAACCAAGCAAGGTCAAAGTTAAGCCCGGCGAAACTCTGCGATTACGATATGCGATTCTGGTCCATTCCGGCAGTACTTCGGAGGACCTAGCGATCGAACCCAGCTACAGGGAGTACCTGAGGTTGGCCGACTAACCAAGTGATTGAAGCGAAACCAAAAGGCTTCGAGCATTCGCGGACACAGCACTCCTTGGGCGGTAAGGTACCTAGCGGGGCACATCGGCGGACACAGCATGCCCGAGAACATCTCCGGACACAGCAGGCTCTTGGGGGGGGAGGTGTTTCAAAAATTCTTGTGCACGAGCATTCGCGGACACTGCACGAGCATTCGCGGACACAGCACTCCTTGGGGAAGCATTTGAGGACACAGCATGCCCGGGCGGTATGCGGGACAACATCTGGCACATCTCCGGACACAGCATGTCCCGGAGGGGGCAGGAACATCTGAGCAAGAACATCGGCGGACACAGCAGGCTCTTGGGGGGGGGGGAGGTTTTTCAAAAATTCTTGGGAATGCCTGTAAGCTACGTTGGTTTGAGCCGTCGTCTCTTCGAACTCTAGTGGTGTGGTTGTAGGTCGTCTCTCTGGCTCAACCTATTCGCTGGCAAACGGAACGGGGAGTGATGCGATGGTGCATTTGGCGCGGGAAGAGGTGTTTTCTCCTGACGAAATTGCCTGCGTGCACGTCATGAATCGCGCGGTGCG
>JANQJJ010000027.1 GCA_028281725.1 Pirellulaceae bacterium
TGCACTGTCGGCGCGTGAAGGAGATTGTTCCGCGTGGATGCTCCGCTGAATTTCCAGACCGATTCCTTTGGGTTGCAGTCAAATTTCCAAATCAGCTCGCCCTTGCCGTCCGAAGTTCCCCACGGGTCAAAACTGTACAGCCAGCCATCGCCGCCAGGAAAGATCACCTGAGTCTTGCCAGCCAACTCGGCAACCACAGGTGATCCCCACTGCCCATGCAGAACGTTTTGTCCCGGCGAATCGTCTTGCCACAGAAGTTTGCCGGTCTTTTTATCAACGGCAATAAAGCTGGGTGCGTCGGCCAATGGAGGCGTATGCGTTTCGTCGACACCGTTTCCGGTGACGGCGAAAATGCGGTCTCTCCAGACGGCAATCGTGCAGGTGCTGAGGTTGTGAGGACGTACGCCAAGTGCCGACATCATATCCAGCCGCCAAACGACATCCGCTTCCTTGTCATCGGTAAAGGCTTCGTTTTGTTCCGGTCCATCGTTCCGATCATCGTGGAATCCCATCGTATCCAGGCAGACGATTTCGCAGCGATTGGTCACATACCACAATCGATCACCTTCGACGCATGGACGACTGGTCACACCCTGCAACGGCCAATCGTGGACTCGTCCCGTCGACAATTTTTCGTTGGAATGTTGCCATAGAAATTTGCCGTCGGGCTTTCGGAAGCACAGCAACACGCCCAGATCAACATGGCTGGGGTATCGTGCGAGGTAACCGTGAGCATTGTTGGTTCCGATATAGACGTGCTTATCATCAACGACCGCTGCCCGCATCGTTTGCGATCCCAGCGGCATCCGCCATCGAACGTTTTGCCCCGACTCAGCATCCCATGTCAAAACGGTCTTCGAGTCATCAGCCAATTCCGGGTTCACCTGTTTGGCCGGCGCGTCAAGCTTAGGTGCAGGGCTCGCTGATGTTGGGTTCGCTGATGTCGCCCACTTCGGCGGCTTGTTTTGAACCTCGATTTTAGCCAGCCAAGTTGCTCCGCGTTTCAAGGTCACTCGGTCGCCCAAGATTTCGATGCTTGCCGATTCATCATCGACCTCGATATGATACGTGCCGGCGCGCAGCCGAGTCGTGATCCCTTCCTTCGACACGGTCAGCTCTTCGACGCACCTTTCTCCATCGACAATCCGGATAGGCACGGACGCTTCCGAATTGCTCTCGATTCGAATCGTGCCTTTGCCTGATTCGAGAAAAATGAGGACTCCGGCAAAAAGCAGCAACGCCATCGCTGTTGCAAGGATCCGCCTCGGCCATGGCGATCGTCGGGAACCTCCGCTTCCGATCACTCCAGCGACTTCATAACCGCCGATGCGGCCAAAAGAATTCGGATCATCCGTCGGCGCAAGATGCGCTAGCACTTGTTCGACTTGTGAATCAAACCGACCATCGACTTCCGAGCCGAACCGATCGGAACTCGGCAAACTATCCGCGCCACCGAGCAGCTTGGTGGCTTCTTCCCAGACGGCTTCGTCGGCGACTCGACGTTCCAGTTCTGCCCCGCAGCTGGCGCACTGATGGAGGTGTCGCGTCAATTCACGTTCGGCATCAGAGCTAAGATCGCCGTCTACAAACGCGGCCAGTCGCTTTGGATCGCAGATCAGCTGACTCATAAGTGGGATGCCTCGAATTCCGCAACTGCTTTTCGTAATCGCTGCATGACTCGGCAGCGAGCGGTGTAAATCGTTCCAAGCTCTTTGCCTAGCCTTGCAGCCGCTGCCGGGTTGCTCAGACCATCAATGACCGTCAGCTTGAAGGCCAGCCAAGTGTCCGGTTGCACGTCGCCGCTGACAATCTCCGCAGCGCGACGATATCGCTCTCGGCGAATCTCCCAATCGATCAACGACTCCGTCTCCGAGTCGGCTTGTGGATACGCAGCCAGCAACTCCTGCATTGACGAACCGCCGGCGGCCTCATCTGCCCCGCGTCGCGAGATCGCATTGACGATCGCGTTACGAGTGACTCGCCTTAGCCAGTGACGGAACCGCGTCGATGCGTCCTGCTTTTTCCAACGACCAATCGCGGACGCGACCGCCAGCAAGACTTGTTGCGACAGGTCCTGAGCATCGGCTTCCTGAAACCCGCGAGCTACTGCCGTTCGAAAAATGACCGGACGATACATCGAAACAAATTGTTCCCACGCCACCCGGTTTTCAGGGTCCTTGACCTGAACAATCAGGCTTTCGCGGGTCTCGGGGAACTGTGTCATGACGTGTTTCAGCTGATGGAACCAAAGACGGAATTCTACCCGACAACTGTCAAACACACGAATTCGGAATCCTTACACGAAAACTTTCCATATCAGCTCCCCGGTCTTCCTTGTGGAAAGAGAGCACGAGCCCCCGGAGCAATATCGGAGTTCTTTCATGGAAAGTCGAAAACAGGCTACACCCAAAGTAAAACTGCTCTAGGTGAATCAATCCAGCTTAGACAGGGGGCGGCGCGGCTGGGCAGTGAGAGCGACGCGGGGCGTGAGCGGGCGACGAGACGCGTGTTATTCCTTTTCCGCGGCGTCGATTTCGTTTTGTAGCTCTCGGTATTGCTGCAGGCAGTCATCGATCGAGTTGCGCAGACGCTCGAGCTGAGTATTGTTGATCGCTGCCGACTCCAGCACAGGGCGCAATCCGTCGTAGAGTAGCTGGAATTGGCTGCGGACCAGATCGGTCATCACGCGCGGAACGGAGTGTTGGACCAGTACCTTTTGTTCGGGTAGTTCTCGACTGGCCGACTCCATGCGCCGGGCTTCCGTGGAGATGGCATCGCTCACCTGGCCACCTAGCGAGCCCAAGCCCGCGTTGAGATGTGCCAAGCCTTCCTCAAGTGCGGCAGCGCGATCGTTCGCGTGACTGGCGGCAATGGCCTGCGACATCGTACGGCGGATGGACTCCAGACCATCGCGAAGACCGGACAGTATCCGCAACACTTGGGCCGTGCTATCGTCGCCCTCCAAACCCTGCATGCGGACGCTCTCCACGTAGGCGTATTTGATTTGCTCCCAGCGGTCAGCCTCTTCGGTTGTTAACGTGCCCAACAGTTCCCTAAACTTCAGCAGATTCGATTCGCCATCTCGCGTTAGCGTCTGCGCGTCCTGCTCGTAGTTCGCCATAATCAAGCTCTGCAACTCTGCCTCGTTCATGACAGGTACCACGCGTTCGGCTATACGGTTCATATTGCGATAGCTGCCCTGCAACTTGAATGGAGGCTCGGTACGGTACGCATCGGCCTGAGCCGCACTGCGGATGTAAGTTCGGTTGACGCGTAAAACAATGTCACGCACCTTCAACAGCTTGGTAATCACCGAGATCATGTCCGATAGCTGGTCACCGGCCAAGTTGGATTCCAGTTCCAGCCGCTCGGTTGTGCCCAACTCGGCGGCCCGAATGATGGCGCGTTGGTCTCGGCTGGAGCAGCGCCCCAGCTGTTGTAGCGACGAGTTGCTGGTCAGGCAGTTTTCGATGTAGCTCAACTCGAACGCTTCGCGCGCGTCCCCGATAATTTCTCCCAAGTTGTAAACGTCGGCTCGATTGGACAACATGTCGGGTATCTGAAAACGATCGCCGCTTTCGGTGTAGGGATTGCCCGCCATAACGACGACCACCTTCCGGCCTCGCAGATCGAAGGTTTTGGGCTGGCCGCGGGAGACGCCTTCAATTCTTCGCGTCGCATCGCACAATGGAATAAACTTTTGCAGCAGTTCCGGATTGCAGTGTTGAATGTCATCCAAATACAGCATGACATTGTCGCCCATTTCGAGCGCCAAATTGATTCGACGCACCTCTTCGCGCGCCGACGCGTTCGTTGCCTCGGCGGGATCCAGCGACGTGATCTGGTGTCCCAAGGCAGGTCCGTTGACTTTGACAAACACCAGCCCTAGTCGGTTGGCAATGTACTCCATCAACGTCGTCTTGCCGTAGCCCGGCGGACTGATCAGCAACAACAGCCCCATTCGATCGGTTCGCTTGCCTTCGCCGGCTGCGCCAATTTGTTTGGCCAGGTTGTCACCTACCAGCGGCAGATAAACTTCGTCGATCAGCCGGTTGCGTACGAAGCTGGTCAGCACCTTCGGTTTGAACTCGTCGACGCGCAGTTTTTTGCTGGCCTCCTGGATCAGTCGATGCTTCGTATGGCGCAGTGCCGTGAAGCGAGGGAGCGTCTCGCGGCGGTAGCTATCCAGCCGAGATAGAAACTCGTGATAGTTCAGTCTGAGCGTGCCGCCGGAAATTCTGGGGTGATCACCGACCACCGAATCCAGTTGCAGCGCTACCGGTACGTCTGGACCGGGCGTATACCCATCGCGGTCGCTGAGCAGCAACGCCGCCACCTCCAGTCGATAATTGCTTATCGGATCGGGGTCTTCCGCTGCGCCTGATTGTTCCGCGATGTATCCATCCACGGCGTCGCAGGAGAGCGTCCAGGCGGCAACCGGGTCATCACCATTGGCCGCAATCGACTCAGCCAATCGGCCGCGCTCGTCGGATGGTAAGTGGTCTTGCAAGTGTTGCAGCACGTGGACGGCTCTGGGGCTGGCGACGACCTTGTCGCATCGGCTGGTTAGCTGCGAAAACAGGTAGCGAGCCGCCAACGAGACTTGCGGAGGCGATATGATCCCTTTGCCGCATTTCATCATCAACCTTCTAAGACGCCGCTCGTAGCCTTGGCCCGCGACGGATTTCGGCAGCATGGCAGCCACGGTTGCGAAGCCAGAAATCCATGTCTCCATCTTGGCTCGACGCTCTGCCGGCACGAGTGTGTTCCAGACAAACCAAGCCGGGCCGCGGACGTCGGGTGCAAACTTCAGCAAGCCCAGCTGCTGGTCCATTTCTAGCAGTGCGCCGAGTATTTTGGCTGCGTCACGATCGTGGACACCCCGCGAATAGCCTTCGTCGTGCCGCTGCTGCATCTGAGCGCGTACGAGCTCGACACGAGCGTCCGGCTGGAGCTTCAGGAACTGTTTCGATGACTCTCGCAATTCGTCGAATAGTTCCGCAGCCAGAAATTCGCCGCGATAGATTTCTTCAGATTCGCTCGGTAGCAACTGTTGCCACAAGTCCTGGGCTTCGTCGAGTGCCGGGTCGCTTAGGTCCTGGAAGAACTGGGTACCGGTCAAGTGCATTTGCAGCCGGCCGCTGCGCACCACCGACGTCAGCTCGATCGTCTGTCGATTGACTGAGAAACGGTGTCGCCCCAGCTGGATCAGCCCTTCTTCGCCGGTGAATAAATCTTGCCGATCTCTCAATTGCCGTAGCGAGTCGTCCGATACCGTCTTCAGGCGACTTAAGATATCGTCCATGCGTACCGTGTCACCGAGCTCTTGCAACTGGTCGGCGATCTGCCGCACCTTGTCGACCATAGGGTCGGAGGCGAAGTAAGACCGAAGAGCATCGGCATCGGACAACCGCAGAGCTCTGGAGGTGATGCCCTGCATGATGCGGTCTGCCGCCGACGCGAGCGACTGAGCTCGGCGCGAACGCGCCTCGATCAGATGTTGACGGCGAGCTTCGAACGCTTCGTACAGCGATTCCCGTTTTTCCGTCAGCCTCAGCAGCAATTCATCGAATTCGGCAAAGCGACCTTCCAATTCTTCCAGCTGCAGCATCATCCGAGTGAGCGCATCGTCTAGCTTTTCCGGCGTATCCGCCGTCTCCAGCGCGCCGGCGGCCGCTTGATCGAGAAGCTTCGTCTGGGACGCAAAGTCGGCTTCCATTTCACCTGAGAGCAGGTCGCGAATGCGGGCTTTGAGTCCGGAGCGAACTCGATTCAATTCCGCCAGCAGATCGCCGGTCTGATCGACGATCGCCGTCCTCTGCGTGAGATCTTCGATCTTGAGTTGCGAGACGGTTTCGATCAGCAACTCCAGATCGGAACCGATTTCCGCCAGTTGCTCTTCCAGGTCGCGTCCGTCGGCAGCGGACCCGACCCGGTCGACCGCCTCTTCTGCGACGGAGATCCGCTGGCCGTAAGGCGTTAGCGATTTGGGGTTCAATAAAAACTGGACACAACGGTGGCCCAATCTCTCGGCCGCTTCAGCCAGCCGGGTTTCCAGATCGACGACCGCCGCCTCGTCGATAAACCGCCGCCCGCGGAGTCCAATGGCATGGCCACGTTGCTCGCGTATGCCAGCCAACCGGACCACGAAGTCGCCTATGGAATCGAAGGGCGACCGCGCGATGGCCTTGAGCAATTCGGTTGCGCTGGTTTGTGTTTCGACCAGTGCCTGCTCGGTCTCGCGGCGAACGCGTACGACTTTGTCAAATTCCTCGACCGCCGCGGTCGCCGTGTCACGAATCTTCGCTAGCGGCTCAGAGAGCCGCATCGTCTCCTCTCGATCTAACCAGAAATAGCTATCCAGGACATCCGTGGAGCGTTTGGCCAAGTCGAGATAGAGATCCGCGTAGGAGTCGTCCTTATCGATCAATTGCAGCAGTTCTTGGCACTCGGCCATACCGCGCACCAACTCGCGATTGCCGATCTTGTAGAGCATGGAGTCCGTGGCGACTTCAGCACGAAAGTTAGGCCCGACATACGGCGTGTGCCAAAGCTGCAGCGCGTGGTGCTTCTGAGCATGATCTTGAGAACGAAACGAGATCATTTGCCCGTCGTCAAAAAACGCTTGGCCATGGCAAATCAGAGGTGTGTCGACTTCCTGGCGAATCAGATTGTAACGCAGGTGCAAGTATGTCCCGGACTCCAGGTCGGTGAAGACGTAAAGGAAGTCCTCACCGTTGGGTGCCGCGATCGTCCGCTCATACAGCAGATTCTGCATGCCGTGATCAAACAGCTTGTGGTTGCCGGTTTGCAAATAGAATCCGCCGGGGAAGATGATGCCCTGATCGTCCGGAAGCAGGACGCAAGCTTGTGCCATCGCATCCATACGCGAGACCTGCTGACGTTTGGTGCTGTAGACCAGATATCGGAAATCCTTTTCCAGATAGGGTTTCATCTTCAGCAGAACGATGTTGCCCATCACGCAGTAGTGGATCTCGGCATCGTCTAGCGTCTGATCTACGTTGGCGACAGGCTCAGAGTAGATGCCGCTTCCATCTTCGGTATTATCTTCGATTTTGATCGTCAGATCACCGCCGACGCATTCGACGAACACCAGATCGTTAATCGAGATATGCGGGTGCAGGCCGCTACGATGCTGATCCCGGGTCGCGCGCTGCCAGCGAAACGCATGTTGCTCCGGAAAGCGGACTTCTTGATCGCTACGATTATCCACGTAGCGAAGCCGGCTCCCCTCAATGGCCCATTTGAAGGCTTTGATGTCCGTCGGAGTCTTGCCAACTTGGAAGACAAAGTAGACCAGCGGGCCGGCGCGAAAAAACCGGGAGAAGGTCGTGTCCTTGTAGTAGCGATACAGTTCACCAAAATCTTGGCGGAAACGATCGTCGAACAGTTCTGACAACTCGACTTGATGCGCGATTTCTCCTTCGAGCCGATACAGGCTCAAGACGTCATCGCAGTTGATTTCGGTTTTCAGCCCAAATTGGACGTTGTAGCCCAGCAGGACCAAATCGCCAATCGCCAACAAGTCGCGCGGTATGCAATTGTGGTCCGTGGACACGTGCGCCGTGCCGCCCAATCGCGTTTCGATGTTGCCGAAGACGGCCGAGCGAGCCGCATTGAGTTTCTCAAATCGTTCACGTAGATCGGCGGCTGCATCGCGCAGTCGATTGCGAAGGACTTCGTAGGTACCAGTTGCCAGCGATTCTGCCATGGTTACTTGTTGCTATCTTCAGAGGGCAGGGTAGAGAAACTGAAGCGAAAATCCGGCCGATGGAGCCGCTGAAACGTCGTCCCCCATTGCCACCGCGAAGTCTCAGCGAATTGGCCGTGGTGCGCCGGATACGCCAGCGCGGCCAAGTGAGGCCACGGCAGCTGACCCGAGTCTAGTTTAAGCCTTCCCGTTAGTCGTCTTGCGTGCGACGAGTTGGCCAATGGGCTGGTCGGCCAAGTTCAGTGTGCCAGCCATGCCTAGCAAGTCTACAAGTTGCGAACGCATGCTGTCGGAGCCCCCGTTCGATAGCAGCTGCGCGATCAGAGCCGCAACGCTCAAATCTTTGATCTCACCGCTGCTCAAGTTGAACTGATCTACCAGGTAGGCCAAGCTTTCTTTGAATTTCTCGGGATCGCCCGTGAAAAAAGTGTTCTTGACGTCGGTTGCCACCTGGGAATTGTAGACAAAACGATCGATGGCCTTGCCACCCTTGACGGCGGACGATATTTGATCGAAGAACTCACCGTCACCACCGACGATGTCGATTTTAGCTGCCTTCAGCGCCTCGCCGAGAACCGAGGCTTGCTCACCGGCGATGGACTGTTGAGCTTCAATGGCTGCAATCTCGATATCCTTATCCTTTTCCAACCGCAGTTTAAACTCCTCGTGTTCCTTGCCGACGCCGTCAAGCTCCTTCATGGCGGCGGCCTTTTCGGTGATACCGTGGGCTTCACTCAAGTATTTTTCTTTCAGCACGAGCGCCTCGGCCAACCCTTGTTTCTCCGCCGCAGCCGCCTGGGCTTCGAGTACGTGGGCGCCCGCGAGCCCTTCGGCCGCATGCTCTGCTGAGGCCGCCTCGGCCAACATCTTGGTCGCTGCGCTCTGTTTCTCGGCGCGATCACGATCCGCTTCGGCCTCGATGCGGACTTGTTCGGCCAGCAATTCAGACGCGTTGCGCGCGGCCTCTGCCGCTTTGACTTCCTTGATGAGCGCCTGTTCGGCAGCCATTTCCGCGGCGGTGACTTCCACCTTCTTCTTCCGCTCTGCCTCGGCGAATGCCTCCGTATCTTGAATCCGTTGTTGCTCTTCGACCACAGCCCGTTCGACGACTACTCGTTCGCGGATCACCTCTTGAATGTTGCGACGTTCGGTCTCAATTGCCTTTTCTTTTTCAACCTCAGCGACTCCCACCACGCGCTCGCGTTCGGTGGCTTCCAGGTGCCGGTCGCGCGCCACGCGCTCCAGCTCGACTGCGTCGGTCCGCTCCTTGTTGCGTTGGGCGACGAGAATCTGCCGGCTCTTGTTTTCTTCGGCGACTCCCAGGTCCTCCTCCGTCGCAATGCGAGCTTGCTCGGCCGCCAGGCGGTTTTCCTCTTCAACTTTTCTCGCCGCCGCATGCTCGCGAGCCTCGATCTCAGCAACTTCTCGCTTCTGCTTTTCGACCGCTTCAACCCGCTGGCGTTCCAGCTCCAAAATGGCTTCCTGCGCCTCCACATCTTGTTTCTTGAGGGTCTTCTCTCGCTCCCGCGTGTAGTAGTTTTCCTTGACCTTCTCACCGGAAGTCAGCTCGGTGATCTTCTTGATACCCTCGGCGTCCAGGATGTTATTGGGATTGAGTAGTTCGAGTTTTGTCTGCTCCAGGAAATCGATAGCCGCATCGTCAAGCCGATAGCCGTTCAGATCGGTACCAATCACCTTCAGGATTTCGTCTTTGAATTGCTCCCGTTTGTCATAGAGTTCGACAAACTCAAACTGTTTGCCAACCGTCTTGAGCGCTTCTGAGAACTTCGAGTCAAACAACTCGCGCAGCGTTTCGACTTGGCTTGCTCGTCTGCAGCCAATGGACTGGGCGACTTCTCGCATCTCTTCCTGAGTCTTGTCGATCCGAATAAAAAACGCCACGCGGATATCTGCACGGATATTGTCCTTGCAGATCAAACCCTCCGAACCCTCCCGAGCGATTTCGAAGCTCTTGAGCGTCAAATCCATCTTCTCATGGCGATGCACAACCGGAACAACAAAAACCCCGTTGGCCGTGACGACTTGCATGCCGCCCCAACCGGTGCGCACGATGGCCTCATCAGGCCCCACCTTGACATAAAATCGGCTGGCAAGTGCGGCTAGTCCGATCAGAAACGCGATAATCGCAACGATGACGATGATTGCGTAGATCGCAACATCTGGTAGCTGACCAAGCATAAGTAGATCGTTCATGGGTTCGGTTTATTCCTGGGTTACAGAATCAGTCGATGGGGCATCGGTCGTTGTGGGCGAAACAATGTAAACACGATGTTTGGCGTCGTAGTGAGTGAGCCACACTCTTGTACCTTGCACTAGGTGCGGTCCATCGGTACGCACATTGAGAAGTAGCGGCGATCCATCTGTTTTGAGTCTCACCTGCCCAAACTCGGAAGTCGCTTGTAGCGAGCTGATTTGACCTTCCTGCCCGACAATCGAACTCGAGTTGAGGCGCTCGGTGATAAACCATTTTTTCATCGGATTGGTAACGAATTTTGTAATCGGCAGAGAGATTGCCAGGTTGCGAGCAACCAGTAGCGTGGACCAGAACCAGCCCGGCGGCGAAAAAAAATGGGCGTCTAACAAACTCCACAAGCACGCGGAGGTAAACCACCAGATGGACGCGAACGCACCCATCCAGATCACCATCGGAATCTCTTTCAGGTTTAACCAACGCAGCGTGACGATTCCCAGACCACCCACCGCCTCAGCACCGGTCGGTGTGTCCACGTCGACATCGATGTCCAAATCCAGGTCAGCGCCCGGCATGTCCAATTCAACGGCCCCCAGCATGGCCAGGAGACTCCACCCCACCACAACGCCCAGTAAGAGCGTTGCCGGCAGTACCGGTCCTGAGAAGATTGTGATGACAATTTCCATTAACTCTCGCTCCCCCGAACATCGGACACCAAGGGCTCTCTCTCTAGGGCGTCGGATCCCAAGAACTTAGGCGCCTGTTGCCAACGAAATAGTCTAGTTACTCGCCCTACTGGCGGCGAGTTGACCAGCAGCCAGGGCAGCCGAGCACGATCTGATTTCGGCGGTCAGCTGGTCCACCGCGGCGCCGGCATGCGACCAGTCGCAGGCAGCTTGGTGAAGCAAAGGCGGAAAAGTCGACGCTGAGCCGCTTTTGGTAGTTTGCTTAGTTTGGTTAACTATTCCGGCTGACTAAGCAATTCCAGGAATTCCGATTGTCGGGTTTCCGATGAGAGACGTAGACTTGCTTCGGGAACTACCACCCCGGATCACTTGCAAGGTGTCCTCAGGTTCAGAACGTACCATCCTTCGGAGAGGAAGCGGACGTCCAGTGCGCCCAGAGACTGCTCGGGTTACCGGCGACCTTTGTCCCGGCTGGACAGATTTGGGTAGAAACCCAGGTTGTTTGTTCGGGCAATCTGCTAGCGTTGGACCAGTCGAGTCCTCCGACCGGCGGACGTTTCGATCCGAGAGTCCAGCTCGCGCCGCTCATGCGGTGAGTTGAAGGCGGAACTACTCATCCTTGATTGGAGCTTGCCGAGGCAAGCCAAGGCGGCACCACGAGCCACGGTGCCGCCTTTTTTCGTTAATCCATCGAAGCTTGCGTTTCGGCGGTGTCGCCAACCGCATGGTCGCTGATCTTTCCCAGATTGGCCAGCTCGTACCGAGACGCACCGGCGGGTGCGCGGCGGATTGGAAGCGTCCGGTGGTGAAGCGATGCGCACCGGCGCCGACCGGCGGAGCGGTCAGAGCGACCACGCGGTGCTACGATCGTTCGATTCGTGCGATGCGTTGGCGGACAGACGCCGCTTCCTCGCTGCGCTCTTCGTGCTCGAGGATCCGAGCCTCATTCTCGAGAGATTGCAGCAGCGACTGAGAATCACTCTGCTGCACGAATTGCGTTTGGGCTGCATGCAAGGCCTCCAAACCTTGATCGGTATCGCCGATGATCAGTTGGGCCAGGGCGAGATCTGCCGTAGCCTTGCTTTTGGTCGCCCAGTCCAATCCGGGCGATTCGTTGAGCGCTTTGTTGAGCAACTGAGCGCCTTGCTGATAGGCTCCCGATTGCAACTTGGCACTTCCCATAGCGGCGGTTGCGGCGGCCGAGATACCTTCATTGGCGCTTGCCGCCGGACCGCTAAGGATTGCCGCAGCCGCTGGACTTTGCCCCAGGGCGGCCAGGCATTTGCTTTGAGCAATGCGCAACCACATCACGTCCTCCCCTTCGGCGAACGTCTCTGCCTTTTTGAAATTGATCAAGGCGAGCTGTGCCGCGCCCTCGTCGAACAGCGCGTTGGCGACCGATGTCCAAAGGACCATTTCGACGGCTCCGCTAGCAGTGCAGCCGACCGATTCGGCGTGCTTGGCCAACGCCGTTTGGATTTGCTTCGGCCAAGCGGACTTGGCTGGACGCAATTGTTCGGCTCGCAGCCAAAAGCCGGTGTCGAGAGGAAGGTTCGCGCCGGAAGCAGCCATGTGTTGCGAAAGCGCCTGCGTCCAAGCTTCGTTGGCTTGCGGCAATCGACCGCTACGGCTGGCGGTCGCGGCAACCATCAACCACAAATCGGCCGCCAGCAAGTCTTCGTGTGCGTTTTCGGCGATGCCGATCGCCTGCCGATAGAGAGACTCGGCCCACGCGGACCGGTCTGACAGCAGTTCTCTCAGAGCCAGCAAGCGTAGGCAATCGACCAGGACCAACGGGTGATCGAGCGCCTGCGCCGCGTCTTGCAGTTGGTCCGCAGTCTCAGCGGCGGGCTCTGTCGTCAGGAGCGTCTCCGCAAACGCATTTCTCTGTCGCAGGTAGGATCTAGCCAGGTTAGGCTTTTCGCCGGCCAGCGTCAGGAGCGAGTTCCAAGAGCCGTTCTGGGGATGAGACGACCTCTGCGTGAGTACGCTCGCCACCAATCTTACCAGCGGATCTTCCGCGGAACTCGCCCAGCGTTCCGATAGAAACCGCGCGGACACATCGGGGTTCTGAAGAACGATGGTCGCCGCTGAGCGCATCTTTTGCTGCTGCAGCAAGGGGCTGATCAAGGTGACAAACGCGTCGACTTCCAACGTCGTTGCGTCGGCAGTTCCCAGGACGACCTCGTGGCCATCGAACCGGATGGTTCTGGCCGGCGGATTAGCCACCTCCTTGCCCGAAGTGCCGGCCGACCCCGCGCGCGAGTCGGATAGATCGCCGTGAAATATCTTGTCCAGTTCCGTACTGATGCCCGAGAGCGACTGATTGCTCTGGTCGAACAGGCGGCATCCCGATAGTAGCATCGTGAGCGCCAGGCACATTGATAAAAATAACCGAGTATTCATTACGATCCTTCGCCTGTGGCCCGACGTCTCAGCGGTCATCCCTGGTAGCAAGACGGAACTTCAATATGCAGCGGAGCTTACATTGTGTAAACGGAACAAACTGGCACGCTCGGTACACTCGGGGTCCGAGCGGATGACTTTGCAGGGCAAGTAGGTATCCATTGTTCCCGCAGCGTCAGGACTGTTGGGATGGAGACTCAGATCGCCGAGCATCTGCTGACTGGTCGCAGCGGATTCCGATGGCGTGTTGAATACATAGGGACGAATGACCACGACCAACTCGCTACGCGTACGACTGGAGGCTTGGCGTTTGAAGAAAAAGCCTAATCCAGGAATGTTGCCGAGTACCGGCACCTGATCCTTGGAATCGCTGACCTGCTCTTCGATCAAACCACCGAGCGCTACCGCCATACCATCCTGGGCGACCACCGTGCCACTGACCGTTCTCCGCCTGACCGTGTCGACATTGACGCTGGTCACTCCGGCGCCTCCGGCGTCGGGCACCGGGATCGACGCGCCCCCCAAAATGCGCTCGGAATTCTCTTCGACGACTCGCAAAGTCACGGTTCTATCCGCATTGATATTGGGAGTAATCAGCAGAGACTGCCCGACATCTCGCAGTTCGGTAATTGGCGTAGCCGCGACGGCTCCGTTGACTGCATTGAATCCTCCCACGACCTGAGATGGCGTAAAGCCAACAGTAAAGGGCAAGGTATCGCCGACAAAGATACGGCTGACTTCGTTGTTGGCCGTCAGGATCAGCGGCGTGGCCAAGGCCGTCACGCGGCTTTGGCTCTCAAGCAACTGCATACGAAACTGAAAATTGTTGTCGACCACCTGAAACGTCAGAGAGCCGGGAACGTTGCCGGACAGGCCCAACCCGGCAGGTAGCGTTCGCGCCGCGGCGTTGGCACCAGGAAACGCCGGAGCTAGATTGCCATCGCTGAAGGTTACTGCCTCGTCGTCGCCACCGGAAAAGTACTCAAAGGCTGAGTTGATTCCGTCAGCCAGACCGATGCGTAGCACTTTGACTTCCAGCAAGACCGTCGGCGTGGGCACGTCCAGCTGCTGGACCAGACGTTCAATCTGCTGCATCGATTGCGCGTCGCTCGAGCGGACGATGACCTGATTGTTTCGGCGAATGGTCGACACGTAAATCGTCGCTTCATTGCGCCGCATCAAATCCGCGCGGTCCTCTTCACTGATGCGTCCGTTATCTGCCAGTTGGTTCTCTAGCCGCTGGATTTCCTCCGCCGCGAGGTTGTCCAAGCTGGTGTTCTCCGAGATGGTTGCGGCCGGGCTTACGCGACTGCGAGACCGAGCGGTCAGGCCGCCAAGCCCTGGCACACCGCCGCCGAGGGCACCGCCAAATCCGCCCAGGAGGTTGTTGCCCAAGCCGTTGTTGAGTCCCAGCTGCCCACGGGGGCCGCCTGGTCCTCCGGTTTCAAACGTTCCCAGCCCAAGGGAGCGGCCATCGACCAGATCGAAACGGCTGAATCGCTGGGTCAGGTCAATTAAGTCGTCGGTATCGGCGTCTGCGATGTTCAGTTGCACGCGGTCCCCAAACACCTGTCCGATCACCTGAGCGACCGCCGACGGATTTGGGTACAGCAGCGTGAATACGCGAGTCTCTTCCTCACGGAAGCTGGTCAGATCCTTTTCATATTCTTCGGAGGTTGCGATCCGCACGATCCCCGATTTCTCGTCGATGCGATAGTAGAGCCCGTTGGCCTTGACGATCGCGTCTAGAGCATTGATGGAAGACACGTTTCTCAGATAGACCGTGACCATCGTTTCACCCGCATCGGCGGATGTAATGACGTTCAATCCGGCCTGCTCAGAAAACAGCTTCATGGCCTCCGATAGCTTGACTTCTTCGAACTGGACGAGCTCCAGCATCTTTCTCTGAGCCTCAATCGCCGGCGAAGCGGGAGGCGGCTGAACGGGTTCGACGATCAGCGATCCTGGCGGAGCCGGGGCCTCCTGAGCGGGGGATGGCAGGGGATGATCGTCCAAATGCAGTGAGCTGCCGTCGTTTTGATCTTCCGCGCTGCCGCCGGGCCCATCCGCGGTCGCCGATTGGCGGCTGGAGTGGTTTGCACCTTGGGATGGATCTTGTCCCAACGGATGACGAGGTTGCAGAATCATCAACACGAAAGCTACTAGAGCAAACTTTCGAAACGATCCTTCTGCGAGAACAGTCATCTTATATGCGTCCATTAGCCAGCATTGACAGACGTAGGCCTATCGATATCAAGCTTATCGACTGGGTAAACTTTGCGGCTTGAATCGGATAGTGAACTTGGACCGTTTTTTAGAAGATAGCCTCACACCGCTACATATTCTCTGAGCGCTGAACTGGTATTCCGTAAGAGTTTGCCAGATATCGCGTACTACACTTGGCCGACATGTGTTTTCTTGTATCGGCCCTGCGGAATGCGGGTCGGTTGTTGGGCTCAGCCCTACCGACCGGCCATGGATGGTGACGCAGGTTTACGAAAATTGAAGTTTTTTTGGCTTTCGGAGATCTCCTCGCTAACGGTGTGCTAGAGTTTTTCGATTGAACAAGAAATGTGGCAGTTTCAATTTGGACACATCAAGCCTTCGGAGGGAAGGTAGTGATTGTAGGACATTACCCTCCTGAAAGATAAGAGAGACGGAAATGACAGCCCCACAGAGAACACGCCCGAGTCGTCGCGGTTTCACGTTAGTGGAATTGATCGTTGTCCTGATGATTCTAGTCGGATTGGCAGCCATATTGATCCCGGCGATTACGGACATGGTTGCGCGGACGAACGCTAGTTCCGCTTCCGCGAACATAACGGAGATTTCCAACGCGATTCAGCGTTATGAGGCGCAGTTCTTGGATTATCCCAACAACCTGGACTCAATCATGAGCGCGTTGAACACTTCGCCAACCGACTTGGACACCATGACAGCCCAGCTCGATGCGCTGGTCGAGGATGTGACGCTCGCGACCGCCGTGCGTGCTCCGCTGACCGCCGCCGGTATTACCAGCGTCGGTGTTCATACCGCGGGCGACACCACCTTTGATCAGGCCACAGCCACCCCTTTGGCCGACGGTGACATAATCCAGGCTCTGACCGTCGCCGCTCAGCAGACGCTGGGGCTAGAGACGACCGGGGTCGCCGGCAAGTACGTTGTGCTTGGGGTGGGCTCGTTGTCGGACATGAATGGGAAAACGATGATCGATGCCCCCGTGTACTTCCCTGAGGATGGTACGTTGAATCCCGAAGCGGTCTACGCCAGGTTTATCGCGGTGTTTCAGATTAGCGACGGCGTCTCCCCGCTCGACCGGGCCAGACTGGCGGCGATCCTGACACCGACCGGCGAACGGCTCGGCGACCGTCTATCCGACTACTTCGAAGTAACGACCAACAACTAAGCTGGCGGGTCTCTTCGGAGAACTCAGTCGAACCACTTACAAGCCGGCAAGGAAATCAAATCCTTCGCCGGCTTTTTCGTGCGGCAGCCGGCTGGGCGCGACTCCCTTAGTGACCACCGGCAGAGCGGGTGGTCTGAGGAACAAGGGCGGAGAATTGAGTTAGCTTGCGGTCAGGACCGCTGGTAGCCGGGGGTATCCAATGAAACGACGAAACGCATTCACTCTTATGGAGCTGGTCGTGGTGCTACTGGTCGTAGCGGCGATGGCCGGCATTGCAGTACCGGTGTTCTCGGGCAAGATGGTCGAGGCGAATGAAACCGCGACGAAGGCGTCTCTGAGTGAGATCCGCGATGCGGTCATGGAATACTGGAAAGACACCAAGCATGTGACGCTAGACGGCATCGGCACCGTAGCAACCGAAGCGCAGCGCTTTCAAATCGACTGGTTATTTGCCAATCCAGTCTCCGATGACACGACCGTTGATTTCGATTCCAACACGCGCATCGGCTGGAACGGTCCCTACATTGCCGAGTCCACAGGGGACATCGTTGCCCTCGGTGGGCCCGCTTTGGTGGATGCATGGAACCAGGCGATCGTGCTCCAGGATGTGAACTCCAGCGCCGACTTGCGAGACGTCCGAATTGTCTCCGGCGGACCGAACGGAACTGTCGACATACCGTCTGGCACGGCGACCAGTGCGCTAACGACTGCCAACGTGGGGGACGATATCTATGTCGCCATCGAACTACGGTAGTCGGCGCTGTGCCTTAACACTGCTCGAGCTGGTCATCGCACTGGGAATTCTGGCTGTTCTATCAACCGTTGCCGTACGATCGCTCGAACCGCTGGCGGATCAGGCCCGCTACGAAACGACGCAGCGCGTGCTGAATGACTTGCGTGCTGCGACGATCGGTGATGCCGGTGCCAAGCTGGCCAGTGGCCAACAAGTGCTGTCGGGCTACACGGCCGACACCGGCTTGTTACCGACCGCGCTGGATGACCTGAACACGAAACCATCGGGCATCGCCGCCTACGCGGCGCAGAGTTTCGATTCGGACCGTGATCTGACGAACGATTTGACGCTCGGCAGCGGCTGGAACGGCCCCTACCTGCATCTGGGAGCCGGCGTGAGCACCGTCCTGGACGGTTGGGGGAATGCCCCGCTCGTCGATCCGGACGGCGGCGTGTTCGACTTCCAATCCCTAGGGTCGGACAATGACTCGACCGCGCCCGAAGATGGCTATCGCGCCGATCTATCGGCCCAGATCAACTCTCAGGATTATCAGGTCGACATTACCTTTCGGCTATTTGATATCGATGGCGGTGGACTGCGAATCGATCCGGCACCGACCGGCACCGAGCAGCTGGGAGTCCTGTTCTATGCTCCCAATGCCTCCGGCGGAACGACCGGAGCCATCCAGGAGCAGATGTTGATTGTTGCTTCAAGCGGCTCATTTGAAGTGACCCGTTCGAATACCGTCCTCGGCGCTGTGGCAGCTCGCGCGATCCAGTGGCTGGACACTGACGGCGATGACGTGTTGGACGTAGGAGAGTCGATTCAGACCAAGAGCTACATACACTACTTCAACGCGGTCCCGTCATCGAGTCTGAGAATTGAGATGGACTTGCGTTAGGTGACCGATCAATCATGTTTCGAAGAAAGTACACACTCCTGCTGATCACGCCGGGCGCCATAGCACGCGTCGACGCGTGGGGTCGCGCCGCGCCGCAGGTGACGCGTTGCTGGTCGACCGCGCGCCCGGTGGAGCAGACGACGCCGGAACTGATTGAAAGTGCCTGGCGGCTTGGTCCGAACCAGGGTGGCAAAGTCTGGGTGTTGTCGACCGATTTCTGGTCCGGCGTCGTTACTTTGCCTCCGGACGTGCTCCAGATGGTCTCCGGCGATGAACGGGCGCAGGCAATTGCACTCGAAGCCGAATCGTACTCGGGCATCTCACCGTTTGATTGCCAGATCGATTTTCAGAGGATCACGCCGGGCGATTCCCGAGAGGCTGCCTGGTGGGTCACTCAGATTCCGAAGGCCGAGTTGTCCGAAATCGATGAGGCGGTTAGTCGCCTGGGAGCTGTCTTCGGTGGCGCCGCGCACCCCGCCCTACCAATACCTCCGCAGCCGGATGGAAAGCACCCGCGCGATGCCGAAGGGCATCCGCATGGCGACGCAAAGGTCCAGCCGTGGGAAATGATGCAGCAACTCGGCGAACTAACTATCTCCAGCGCTGGCATGGGCCCGATGCTGCAGCAACTGCGCATCGAAGGCGGAGTCTTCGGACAGTCGTCGCGCGCCGCCGATCCAGCGTCTGGAGCCGAGGCCGACAACCCACACCATGCCGGCCGCCGATGCTATCAGATCGTCGATGGCCACTGGCAGCCACCTTCGTCCGCGGTCGATCCTGTCACCGAAAACGCAGTCGCCGACAAAACAGCAACCATCGACTTGTCGAGCGCCAGCGGTCTGGAGACCTATGCGGCAGCTTGGCTTGAAAGCCTCTTGGCAAGTCATTCAGGGACTGGGAGTGGATCGCCCAAGATTGCCGCCGAGAGGCACCCACTCACTGGCGAGCAGCAACGAACCGCAGCGGCCGTGCTGGCAATGGTGGTATTCGGAGTCTGCGCCGCGAACCACTGGATCGGCAACCGGCGTATCGCCGCCGAAGTAGCCACCGTGGAAACGCTGGAAAATGAAAGAAAGGCTCTGGAGACCACCCAATCCGAATTGCAAACGAAACAGAAGCGAATCGACTTCCTCAGGCAGGAGATCGACGAAGCGGACAGCCGGCGTGCCGCGCTACAACACAACACAGCGCTGGCTCTGCGGATGCTCGACCAGCATCGTCGTCGCCCGCTCGCACTCATCGATGCACTGGCGACTGCGGCGAGTCCCGACTGCTGGATCGTCAGAATCGAAGATCGCGACGAGCGAACCGCCATCGATGGATTTGCGATCAGTGACCAGGCGGTCTATGAGCTGGCCAGCCAGTTGGAAACACTACTTGCGCCAGGTGGATGGCGTGTCCATCCGGCTGCGGCGCAGCGGCGTAGTGATCATCTGGTGGAGTTCTCGATCGAGTTCGACCAACGACCTTGGCCGGCCGAGGCGGACGGAACCGATCCCTTGAATTCCGATCTGCTGACTCGGTCCGTTGTCAACACGAAAGCGAGGAGGGAACTGTGAATAGAATCGCCATATCCCAGTCCGCCTTTCGATGGATCGTTGCTCCGGCGGGATTGATCATTTTGGGTTACTACGTGCTCTGCTTTCGCCCACAGCAGCAAGAACTGGCAGGGCACATCCAGGCGCGTCAAGAGCTACTCAAATCAGCCGAGACCGTACGATCGCAGCGGGCCGCGGCGAACCAAGAACTTGAGCAGGCGCGCACCAGGGAGGAGAACGAGTCCGAGAGGCTGTTGCGGCTCGAGCAAACACACTCCCGTCTGGTGATGCACACGGACACTCGGACCAAACGCATGTTGGCCTCGTCGACGCCCGTGAGGGGGATGAGACGACTGCTAGAAGTCTTGGCTAGAAACAACTTGACCTGCGTCGACAACTCGCCGCTCCCACTCGATGGCAACGCGGACGAGCACGGCATGCGACCGCTCGGTCCGATCGCGGAATTGGTCGGCAATCCGTCGTCTGACCTGAACTCGCGCCTAGCGCATCGCCTCACGCTGGCTGGTCGATTTGCCGACATGCAAGCGGCATTGCGCGAGATTGCAGAGTCGCACCACGAACTGATTCCCCTGTCGCTCTCGATGGAACTCGATGATGCCACGTCTGAACAAAGGCGTTGGATTTTGAAAGTCTTACTGTAAAGCACCATGTCCCTTTCGATTACGACAGACGACTCCAGCGCACCGGCTCGAGGTCTCGATCTGGATCAAGTCCGGATCGATCCTACTTGGGCGCGCCGTGTGCCGGCGCCCGTTGCCATGCGGCGGCGGGTCCTACCGCTATGCCGCGTCGCAGATCGGGTGGTAGTCGCGTGGGCGGGTGGTGATGCGGAATCCGTCGAGCGCCTTCTGCAGCGTTACCTGGATGTCGGTTTCGAGATGGTGGAGGCCGAGCCGGAATCGCTACGGCGGAGCCTGCTCAAAGTGTATGACGCAGCCAGTCGCGGCGCGGCGGGCAACGCCTCGCAGGCCCTCAGAGCCGGTGGCAACCAGCCGGAAGGCGCCGAGGATGCGGTCGCCCTATGCGATGAGATGTTGTTGGCGGCGCTGCTGCGCAGGGCATCGGACATTCATTTGATTCCGACTGAGGAACAACTATCGGTGCAACTTCGCGTGGACGGACAACTGGAGAGCTACGGCGATTTACCCCGGGAACTGCAAAGCCCCGTGGTCAGTCGGCTGAAAGTGCTGGCGGGACTGGATATCGCTGAGAAACGCGTTCCGCAAGATGGCAGGTTCACCGCCCGAATCGGCGGAAAGCAACAAAAGGTAGACATCCGGGCCGCGACCCTGCCAACGCGTCATGGCGAACGAGTCACCATGCGTCTGCTGTTGCCACTGGACGCTTCCGCCTCGCTCGAGTTGCTGGGTATGAGTGGGAGGGACTTGGCAAGTTTTCAGGCAGCGACTGGGCGGCCGCACGGTCTGGTTCTATTGACCGGCCCCACTGGCTGCGGCAAATCGACGACCTTGTATACCGCGATCGAACAACTGAGGACGTCCCGCGGCGGCAACGTGATCACGATCGAGGATCCCGTCGAGTACGAGATGCCTGGCGTGACGCAAGTCGAGGTCGATTCGGCGGACAAAGTGAACTTCTCTAAAGCACTCCGCAGCATCCTTCGCCATGATCCGGATGTGATCATGATCGGTGAGATACGGGACTCGGAAACAGCGGAGATTGCCATCAAGGCGTCGCTGACCGGGCACTTGGTGTTCAGCACCTTGCATACCAACACGGCCGCTGGCGTCGTGACGCGCTTAGTGGATCTGGGGGTCGAACCGTTCCTGATTGCCGAAACCCTTCGTTTGTCGGTGGCTCAACGACTCGTTCGTCGGCTGTGCCCTCATTGTCGCGAGCCTCGTTTGATGTCCCGTGCCGAGGCACAAAGGCTCGACAGCAATGAATTGACAGGGCGTACGGTCTATGAACCCAAAGGCTGCGTCTACTGCGCTGGACGCGGATACTGCGGGCGGATTGCCCTGTTCGAAATGCTCGAGAGCAACGAAAAATGCGCGGCGATGATTTCTGCGGGTGTTACCGAGGTGGAGTTGCTTGAAGGCATGCGAAAAGAAAACCAACCTTTGCTGGTTGACGATGGAATCGAAAAAATCCTCTCCGGGACAACCACTGTGCAGGAAGTGCTCAGTGCGGTTGCCAAGTGGTGAGACGCATGGCCCAGTTTTCATATCTAGCGCGAAACAGCTCCGGTACCATCAGCCGAGGAACGCTCCAGAGCGCGTCGGCCGACGAGTTGCGTCAGGCACTTCGAAACCGGGGCCTTCGATTGCTTAGTGTCCAAGAGAAATTCCAGCCGCAGTCTGCCTGGTCGCAATTGCGGAAGACCTTGGACTTCGGTGCTTGGCTACCGCCCAGATCGATTCACGTCGAGGTGCTACTGGAACAACTGGCCGTCATGTTGCGTAGCGGACTAGAACTGGTGACTGCGCTTCAGACGCTCAGCACGCAGGCCGAAACGACCGCGCTGAGGCGGATTTGCCGCGGCTTGATCGAAGAGGTCCGCGGGGGAGACTCTCTGGCCGAGGCGATGAGTCGGCACCGAGCATTTCCGCCAATCGCCGTGCAGCTGGTTCGGGTGGGCGAAGCAACGGGCAAGCTGGATCTGGTCCTGGACCGAGCTGCGGCATACATGGCGCGGAGCCGGAAGACGCTCGTCAGCGTGCTGTCGGCCTTGGCATACCCGCTGGTAGTCGCCGCCGCCGCGATCGGCGTATCAGCCTACCTGGTGATCTGCGTCATTCCGGAGCTGGCCAAGTTTCTCCGCGCGATGGGGCGGACCTTACCGGCAATTACCCAGTCACTGCTGGACGTATCCGATGGGATCGTTGCACTGGGACCAGCCGTAGTCGCTTTATTCGCAACCGCGCTGATCGGTCTGGGACTGGTCTACTTTTGGCCTCCAGGCAGGCTGCAGATAGATCGCTGCCTGTTGCGTGTCCCCGTGCTGGGAAGACTGCTGCGGATGTCGGGTACCGTCACGTTTGCCAGTTCCCTGTCCGTGATGCTTCGCAGTGGGGTCACGCTCAAGGACTCACTCGAAACCATCGCGCAGCTCCATCGCAATCGATTTCTGGCTTCTCGCGTGGAGCTGGCCAAGGAGTCGGTCGTGCGCGGCACAGGGCTAGCAAGCCCGTTGGCCGCTCCCCACGGTCACACTCCCATGCTTTCAAGCATGATTGCCGTGGGAGAGCAAAGTGGCGAAATGGACGAGGTCCTGGAACAGGTTGCCGGCTTTCATGAATCTCAGCTGGAATCGTCACTGAAACGCTTTAGCGCCCTGATCGAGCCGGCCATCATTGTCGTCGTTGGCGGCGTCGTGGGTTACGTCTACCTCGCGTTCTTCGTTGCCCTGATTGGCACTGGAGGGAATATCTAATGGAAAAGATGAATTGCATTCTAGCGGCTTGCTGCCGGCCGCCCGCGCTGGCGGTCTTTATTCTCGCTGGGTCCGCGGGCTATGGTCCAGCGCGGGCCGAAGACCCGACCGTACCGAGCGAAGAGCTGCTGAAAAGGCTGCAGCTGGCCGGCCCTCCGCCCCAACAGGCGATCACGACTGACGCGGAGCCCATTGCGATGCCGGTGCTGAAGCTCAAGGCGCTTGTGCTCAGTCCGGATTCGAACGGCTCAGCGCTGATTGAAGCCTCCGGCCGAAGCTATTTCGTCCGTTTGCAGAAACGATCCGCGAAGGAGAAGCCCAAACTCGAGGGTTTTTCAACTGGCGAAGTCGATTTCACCGTGGAAGACTATTCCGCTTCCGCGGTATTGCTGCGCGCTCAGCCCCAGAATAGGCTGATCATTGTCAAGTAGCGACGCGGCCCCCCATCGGTTCGCATGATTGGCGACTCCGCCGAGCCCTCACTTCTTCGAACGAAACGTGAAGACTCGGGGGGGGAGTGACTAACGCCGTGCCGGGCGACGAATGGAGGCTGCGTAGCCTCCGCCTGGCGTGATCGGCGGTGGGGTGCTGCGACGGGGCAATCCAGGAGAACGGCATGGTGCGTAAGACGTGGATCGGTTTTTGGCTCATGGGGCTCTGCTCGGTAAGCGGTGTGCGGGCCGCCGAATCGTTGCCAAACGTGATTTATGTGATGGCCGATGATCTGGGCATTGGAGATGTCGAGTGTTATGGCGGCCAGCGCTGCCAGATCGCCACGCCCAACTTCGATCGCCTAGCGCGCGAAGGCATGAAATTCACCGACGCGCATGTGACCGCCTCGGTCTGCATTCCCTCGCGGATCGCCATCATGACCGGGCGTTACGCCTGGCGGTTTCGCCCTCCCAAACCGGACGGTCGCTGGGCATTTCTGCTGCCTCGGATAGACACCGGACGGGAAACGCTCGGTACGTTGATGCAACGGGCCGGATACGCGACCGGATACATCGGTAAATGGCACTTGGGGACGTTGATGCAGACGACCGATGGCAAGGTCCAAGGTAGCGAGAACACGGACTTTACCAAGCCGCTCCAAGTCGCGCCGCCTCAATACGGCTTCGATACCAGTTTCATTCTGCCGGGATCGCTGGACATGTATCCTTACGTGTTCATTCGCAATCAGGAGTTTGTCGGCGATGTTACCGCACAGAAGGGGTGGAGTGCCTTCAACCGAATCGGACCAGCGGCCGAGGACTTCGAAGATGTCCGGGTCCTGGATACGTTGTCAACCGAGATGGAGACCTTTATCTCGCAGCACGCCCAGGACTCCAAGCAGGGAAAGCCTTTCTTTTTGTACTTCGGCCTGACCGCACCCCACACGCCCATTAGTCCCAGCGAGGCGTTTGAAGGCAAAAGCGACTTGGGGCTGTACGGCGATTTCGTCGGCGAAGCGGACCACTGCCTGGGACGCGTACTGGCAGCACTAGATCGTCATGGGATTGCTCAGAACACACTCGTCATCGCTACCTCCGACCATGGCGCGTGTCCTTGCGCGGGGAACATTCGCAAGGCGACACGAGGACAAATCCGTCTCCTGGAGGATCAAGGACACTATTCGGCCGGCATCCACCAGGGCTACAAGTTCTCGATCTACGAAGGTGGGCTGCGCGTGCCATTTGTCGTCAGGTGGCCGCAGCAGGTCCAAGCCGGCGCTGTCTGCGACCGACTGGTCAGTACGATGGACCTCATGGGCACGCTGGCAGAACTTTGTGCTGTGTCTCTAGAGAACGATGCCGGAGAGGATTCCATCAGCTTTCTTCCCCTGCTACACGATGCTAGCGGTCCCGGCACGCGCGAAAGCTTGCTCCTGAATTCGACGCATTCGCTGGCAATTCGCCGTGGCAAGTGGAAGCTCTGTATGTGCCCGGGTAGCGGATGCTCAGGTACTCACGGTAATCAGCCGCCGGCTGCCGAGGCGTGGCAGGCCGCCACCGACCGCTACGGCAAGCTACCCAAGTCGGCCGACGATTTCGTCTCGCCTGAATTCCTACAGTTGTTTGACCTGGAGGCTGATCCCGGGGAAACCCGCAACGTGGCGGCAGAGCACCCGGTGGTCCTCCAAGAGTTGATGATGATTGCAGTTAAGGTCGCAATCCGCGGACGCAGTACCCCCGGGGAGCAGGTTGCCAACGAGGCGGAGCGGTTTGACCTATTCACGCCACTGCCGAAATCGGTTCGGGCACCGGCGCCGAAGTAGCGTTCCGAGTCAGCCGTGCGCCCCGGTCAGCAGGGCAAGTGCAGCAAAATTTGATCTATCGACCTCGCGAGGTATTTGCTAGGAACCACCTAAAGGCTTTATGACCGCCCAATAAATCGACGTAGTGCCACCTGGGCCGCTTTTTCGCACTCGTTAGCCAACCCCACCCTTTTGCCGACACGGATGTCGACAACATGAAGAAGACAACTACTCGCCTCGCAACCATTGGTGGAATCGTCGTTTTGGGAGCCTGTGCCATTGCTCTGGCACAGCACGATGCGCGGAATCGCCCCCGTGAACCGGTTCAACCTCAAGCGACGGCACCGGAACCGGCTGTTCCTATTTCGGTCGACGGATTTGATAAGCAATGGGAAACGGCTGGCGGCTTGTCCGAAGATTCTATCGTTCGTGCCAACAATGCCGGTCTATCTGGCGATGGTACAGAGCATTTGACCGGATACTCGAATCCACTTCGTGGGGACGAGCCGCCGGTGACTCCTGAGCCGCAATCCAACTCGCTAGTCGTCCCCGCGTCCGGCGAATCTCCCGCCGATCCCGAGACCGGCGAGCAGAAGTCCCCTTACAGTCCACCAGCCTGGCTCGGCGGCGGAATCTCCCAACCTCCACCGGCGACGCCTAAGGTCGCCGCACCATCGAGCGCTGCTGCGGCGGGCACACCATTTCCCGCTTCGCCTTCATCGGCGCCCGCTCCTCCCGCGGCTCTCGCCCCACCGGCGGGCCTCGCACAGCTGCCTACGTTGCCCCCGGGCAACCTTTCCTCACAGCAGGGCCCCCTTCCTGGTGTGACTCCGCCACAGCCTTCGAGCACTGCCGGTTATCCGCCTCAGGGCACGGCTTCGCTCAGCGCTCCGGCTCCGCCCCAACCAGGCCCTGCCGCCGCCGGGCCGAGCTCCGGGACAGGGGCTCTGCCATCGACGGGCCTGCCCCCATCCGGGCTGCCAGCCCCGCCATCGACAGCAGGGGTTGCCGGAAGCCTTTCGGATAGACAGCCCGGCGTGCCCCAGGCGACCAGCAACTTCCCGAGCGTACCGATGACTGGAACTCAGCCACCTACGGGAGTGGTAGGCGACGGCGGCCAGAGCCAGCGACTGCAAGACAACTCTCCCGCGATACCGGCGGCAGGTCTGTCGGGGATCACCGCTCCGGCCGCTCCACCGACACAGGCAGCAATCAGGCAACCTGGCGTGGGAGTCTCCGGATATGGCCGCGGCGAACTGAATGCTCTGCCAGCATCCACGGCCACTGAGCCGAATCCGACGACCGGGCGCCGGTCGGCGGTTAGCCCACTGGGTGCTCCGGGAAAAACGTTGGCCTCGATGGCTAGCCTGGTAAGCAATCAACCGGGAAACCGTTACCTCGACGGATCGCAAAATCCAATCATGTTGATTCAAAAACGGGCGCCGGAAGAAATCCAAGTCGGTAAGAGAGCCACGTTTGTCATCACGGTTCGCAATGCAGGAAACGCAGCCGCTCATGGCGTCACCGTGGTCGACAGCGTGCCGCGTGGGGCTCGTTTTGCGGATTCGACCCCGGCCATCTCTCCAGATGCGAACGGGTTTCTCACTTGGGAGCTCGGGGAAATGGCTGCCGGCGATGAGCGTACCATCCAAGTGCAGATTATTCCGGAAGTACAGGGGGAAGTAGGAAGTGTCGCTTCGGTGCACTTCGCGGCGCAAGCGTCGGTGCGAACCGTCGCCACGCTGCCAAAACTGGAGCTATTGCTAACGACCCAGCCGGAAGCACTCATTGGCGATCGTCAACGAATTACCGTGACGATCAAGAATGCGGGAACGGGCGTTGCTCGTGGAGTCAGGTTGGAAGCGGATATTCCACAGCAGTTGGCACACGAAAATGGCGTTTCCCAGTTGGGAGTGGACCTCGGCGACATGCGCCCCAACGAATCCAGATCCATCCCTCTGGACGTGACGGCCGTGGAGCCCGGCCAAGCGACATGTCTGGTACGGGCAATTGCCGGCGATGGCGTCCAGACCGAAGAGAATGCCCTCATCGACGTGCGCGCACCTCAACTGGCAGCCACGATTCGCGGTCCTGGGCTGCGTTATCTCGAGCGGCAGGCAACGTATCAAATTCAGGTCCAGAACGTGGGAACGGCTGCCGCCACGAATCTGGATTTTGTGGTTCACCTGCCAGTTGGACTGAAATACAACTCGTCCAATAATGGCGGCAACTATGATCCTTCAACCCATACGGTCGACTGGGGGCTCCAAGAACTGCCAGCCGGACAACCAGCACCGGTTGAGTTGACGGTATTGCCGGTGCAGGTTGGGCCGCAACCGATTCGTTTTTCGGTAACGGGTGATCTGGGTGTGAAAGCCGAGGCGAATGGCCAGGTCACAGTCGAGGGCCTGGCGGAGTTGGCATTTACGATCGGCCAAGACGATGGGACGGTTGAAATCGGCGCCTCATCGACCTACTCAGTCCAGGTGACCAACGTCGGCGACAAACCGGATACGGATGTGCAGCTTGCCGTGCAGCTTCCCGACGGTGCGCAGCTAGTCGCGGTGGACGCGCCTGTGAAGTACCAGGCCGAAGGAAACAAGATTATCTTCGCACCGATTCCGGCAATGCGTAACAAGGATCAACATACCTTTCGCTTCCAAGTTCAGCACAATCGAGCGGGAACTCAGGTGGTCCGCACTCAGCTGACCAGCGCCAACTGGCCGGTCGCTGTCGTCAAAGAGAAAGGCACGCTGGTCTACAACGACCAGAATTAGTCACTCGCCTCCTCGCCGTCACTTCGCGCCGGTCGGGTCACTGGCGCGAAGCGCTTGAAAACTAGAAGATATTGAGTTGGTCTCGCGCGTCCTCAGTCATCATATCTTGGGTCCAAGGCGGATCCATGACCACTTTGATATCCACTTTGCCTATTCCGTCCATAGCCTCAATTACCTGGCGGCTATTGCCGACCAATTGCGGGCCTGCCGGACACATGGGGCTGGTCAGGGTCATCTCGACGTTGATATCCGTCTTCCCTTCCTCTTCGCTCGGCTGCAGGTCGACCACATAGACCAACCCCAAGTCGACGATGTTAACGAACAGCTCTGGATCGATCACCTGCTTGAGCTCTTCACGTACTGAGTCTTCGCACAATGATGGGTTCGACATGGCTCTTTGAGCACTCCTGTGAAAGATAACTGGGGCCACACCAAAGCAGACTGCTTGGGACAAAAGATCGGACAACGATTCACTAATTCCGCTATCTTCTCTTCCGCGCATTTTTCTTCCGCTCGTTGCCCTGCGGCTACGAGCTTCTATTCTAGCATCCCGCACCCAAAGCTCCACCTCGGCCGGCGCGCGCCTGCACCTTGGGAAGTGGCGTTGTCCAGGCAAGGGGTAGGAAACCAGGCAACAGGAAGAATTGCTATTCTCGGAAAGTTAACCGCAGGACTATATTCGCCGGTGGTAAATAGCGCCTTAACCCCCGAGGAGTCGGTAATGCCTGGTCTACCGGAGAATGGATTTCCAGTTTTCAAACTTGAGACGACGCTGCTGGTCAGCCTGCTGGTCGTCTGTTTCTCGTCCGGCCTGCGCGGTCAAACCGGTGCCCAGCCGTCTGGGCAAGACGCCGGAGACGAGATCGTTCGCGTGGAAACCTATCCCGTAGCGAGCATCCTGCTGCAACTGGAAGAAGAAGCCGGCAGGGTCGGCGCCGAAGCGGAGCGGTGGCTCAAGCAACGACTCGGGACGCTGTGCTCGGCAGGACAGGCTGGTGACGCCGATTCCCGCGCCGCACAGGCAGCCGAGCCCGTTCCGGGACGAGGCCCGTTCGATTCCCTTGGCAGCGTGTCCCTGGCGGGAACCGAGTTGGTCGTCAGAGGCACCTCGGAAGACCATCGAAAGGTTCGTGAGGCCCTAGAGACATTGGAGCAATTCGGTATCCGCCAGGTGATCATTCGCGCTCATGTCTTTCAGGAGGAAGTGACCGAAGGCCAGTCGGCCGCTATGGCCGCGTTGCCGATCCACTGGTCGCATGTCGAAGCCCAGTCGCGAATTGCCGAAACCCCGGAGTCGTCTGTGCAGCCGGCGTTCTATGCTGGCGGAGCGCTGCGTTTACCGGCGGCCAACCATACCGCTTCCAGCGTTACAACGGAGAAGGATGACTTGCAGCCGCCCCAAGGCGTGACATCGGCAACCTGGACAGAGGCGACGTCGATCATCGAGCGTTCTACTCCCGTGCTCTATACGTTGCTGGCGCCACGGGAAAGCCGCGGATTACTTGCCGCACTGAAGCGTTCCGAGTCGATCGAGACGGTGATGTCCCCCACGGTGGCCGTCTTTAATGGGATGGTTGCCAAGATCAGCAACGCCTCGGAGCGACCGTTGGTAACCGGAATCAAACCGACTGTCGTCGAGCTTGAGGGGCGGCAGCAGATCGAGTTTGTTCCGGGTATCCGCGTCTATTCTGAGGGTACTTCGATGCAGCTCCGGCCGGAATTGGTCGATGGCAAGCAAGTGCGGCTCAGCTATCAACTGAAGATCTGCAAGATCCAGAAGGTCGATACGCTGGACATCCATCGGGCCGACGGGCGCGGAGATTTTACGATCCAGATTCCCGAAGTCGCGTCAACTCAGTTCCGCGCCAGTCTCGATCTTCCGCTCGACTACTCTTTGGTCGTCCGCACGACCGATACGGATCCCGAAGGGGTCAGGCGGTCCACCTTGATTGTTTGCCAGTGTTCGGCCGGCGACGTGGCGGACTAGGGCGCGCAAGCGCTTCCGTGGTGCGTCGCTCTCGCTCGATTGAGCCGCGATTTCGTTGATTGGAGAGGCACCAGGCCCTTGCTGCTGGCACGATTCAATTGTTGAACGTCCGGAGTAGTTTCCGTCCGCGGTAGATGGCTAGGATCAGTTCGGGAGTGAGACTCGTCGGATTGGTCGTCACCGGATAGCAAAGCAACTCCTGACCGTCCGTGATGGCACACAACGTCTTTTCGTCTTTGGTGACGCGTGAGAGCAAAGCGATCTCCCCAAGGAAGAACGTTAGGGCGATACCTTCGGTAACCTCCAGACCCTGTTCACCCAAGCTGTCCAGCAGGTGATCGGCCTCTCGTCGTTGAGCCGGATTGAGCAGAGCGAGCGGCACCTCGAATATCTCATCGTGCTCCACATGCCAACCGGCGAAGGCCGCGTAGATGTCGTCCACCGGCAGATTCGCCAGATCCGCGTAGAACGCGTGGGCTACCGGTCCGGCAATGCCAATGTTGCTGATCTGGTTCGCCTGCAATTGATAGGTGTAGCGAAACAAGAAACAATCCCGCGGCTCCTCGTAACTGGGCCAGTACTGGGATCGCGAATCGATCAACTCCATCTCGCTCGGAGGAAAGCCAAACTGATCGGCCCCTGCCAGCCAAGCCGCCAATTCGGCTTCGGCGAGCGCTTGCGGATAGCGAAGCGTCTCATCAATCTGCTCCGCAAAGCCCAGCTCCTCCGCGTAGGCGACCGCCCGTAGCCGCGCGACACGGTCAGAAGCCAAGTCGATCAGGCGCTGTCGGCCTGTTTCATCTCCCATTCGAGCCAATGCCCCGGCAGCCTCGGTCTGAATCCTGCGGTGAGACAGTTCCAGGGCGCGGTTGAGACTGACGTCCGCCTCTCGATTGCCGATCAGTCCGAGAGCGTCGCAGAGCGAAACGGTAAGCGAAACGCTATCGCCAAGCACGCGTTGGACTGCTTCGACCCGGTCACCAAACTGCGAAGGATCCTCCTCTAGTTTGCCAAGCCGCTGAGTCACTTTGCCGAGGAGACTCGTCAGCTCCGAATACCGCTCGCACCAAGGGTGTTCGCGCAAGCGCCCGGTGCGGACGGAGTAATTCGCCAGATCCAACAGCGTGGCCAAAGTTGCCGGCTGGACAAATCCGTCATCCAATCGATCAAAGAACAGCTCCAGTAGATCGGCCCGCGCATTCCACAACGGACTCAGCGCCAGCCCGACCGCTTGCCAGTCATCCGGCGGCGAATCGACCAGCAGGGCAGCCAGGGCGCCGATGGATTCTTCATCCGCCTGGGTCGCTAGCATCTGCAGCGCGTGAGCGGCGGCTTGCAGGTCGACTTCGCTCAGCTGATCGTACACTCGCGCAATGGTGTCCGGAGCGATCAAAGCCACATCGCTGTCGGACTCTGCCGATAGCGCCTGAGTCCGGCTGGCCACCAACTGCATCAGGATGCGTAACCGCCTCGGACTGGTGGCCAGTTCATCGAAATTAGCGCTGACGACCTCCAGCAGGGATTCCAGCTCCAGTGCCGGAGCAGTCTTTACAGCGAGAGCCAACTCTTCGGTTGGGGCTTCTGCGGGAGACATTTTGAGCCAGCGGCAGGCAGAATGAAGCCACTGGTCGTCGCTAGTTTCCATTTCCATTCCTTAAACTCGTTCTTGTCCGGAGTGAACCGGCGTTGGGCTCCGGCGGACGTGAGATTCCCGTCGATCGGATCTTGAACTGCCCTAAATTGCCATACTTGGTCGGAAATCTCCGATTTTATTGCACACGGGACGGTCGGAAACGACAATAGGGAGTGACACCAATGCCCTGTCGTAGCTACTATTTAGGGGTCATTTTGTTCAGTTAGGTTACGCCGTACAGGCTAGCCCGAAGCGCCAGCAAGGTCGTTCGTCCCTTTCTCGTGCGTCGGGCTAGCACAACACACGTGGCCAAGTAAACGGTCACTCAGCGCGTCTATCCGCATCGCCGCTTTTGTAGGAAGTTCATGCAATCCCAGATTTCCGCACCCGATTCGGTGCCATCCGACGGTCTTGAAACCCGAGCAAATTCTCAAGAAATCTCCTCGTTTAAACAACTGGATCTGTCGCCCGTGATGTTGCGGGCTCTGAAAAGACTCGGTTACGAGAAACCCTCTCCGATCCAAGCTCAAGTGATTCCACCGGCTTTGGATGGTCACGACATCATTGGTCAGGCTCGCACCGGAACCGGAAAAACAGCCGCGTTTTCTATCCCAATCCTCGAGTTGCTTGATCCGCTGCGCGAGTGCCGTAATCCTCAGGCGCTGATCTTGGTGCCGACACGCGAGTTGGCTGAGCAGGTGTTTCAGGAGATCGAGCGTTTGGCCCATGGCTGCAAAACGGCTTGCACCGTTCTCGCCGGGGGCAAACACATGCGGCGTCAGATGCGTCAATTGCAAGAGGGAGTTCAGATCGTCGTTGGAACCCCTGGTCGGGTGTACGATCACATCCAGCGTCGTACGTTCAAGACCCACGACCTGTGGTGTGTTGTTCTCGATGAAGCGGATCGTATGCTCGACATCGGCTTTCGCCCGGCGATTGAAAAGATCCTGCGGGCATGTCCCAAAGATCGGCAGACGATGCTCTTGAGCGCCACGTTGGCACCCGAGATCCAGCGATTGACCAAGCGATATCAGGTAGATCCAGTCCATATCAATTGCTCCAGCAGGCAGGTCTCCGTCGAAACGATTGAGCAGCGATACTTCAGCGTCAAGAAGGAGGAGAAATTCACGACGTTGGTGGGTTTGCTGACGCGTGAGCAGCCGCGACAAGCCATTATCTTTTGCCGCACCAAGCGAGGCACGGATCGGCTTCATAGGGCCCTGCAAACCGAATTGGCGAAAATTGATTCTTTGGCCAAGACCAAGTTGGCCTGCATTCACGGAGATATGAATCAGCGCGACCGAGACCGGGTTTTTGGCGATCTTCGCAGTGGCAAAGTTGGAATCTTGGTCGCTACGGACGTCGTAGGACGCGGTATCGATGTTTCGACCGTTTCGCACATCGTCAACTACGACATCCCACTGGACTGCGATGACTACGTGCATCGCGTTGGTCGAACCGGACGCATGGGACGTGAGGGAATTGCATTCACGTTTGTGACGGCCGATGAGGGCGATCAACTGACTTCGATTGAACTCAATATCAACCGTTTGCTCATTCGGGATTCGCTCGGTAGCGAAGTCTCCGAGGAGGCTGCCGCGACTGCCGAAACGGATGTCCAGGAAGAACCTGCCGCCCCCAAGAAAAAACGTCTCTTTCCGATCAAACGCAAAGGCAATGACCGCTTGGCTCGCGTGGGTGCCAGGCGGAGTTGAGCGTGAGTGCCTCGCCAGACTTGGCGAAGCTCATCCGGCGTCTAGGCTCGGCTTGATTGATTTGAGCCGCCGGGCGCCTCCTGCAGAGACGTCGATAGATTTACCAAAATCTACCTAGTTCTCCTCTGCTTCCTACTAAGCCCATTTGCCGAGAAAATTCTCGGATTCTTTTTGGCCCGTGCTTCTCTGCGGCCGACTTCGCAAAATCTTCACAAAGCCTTAATCCGCTTCGAGTTAGGTCTTCACAATTCCATTTGGGGTGGAGTGCGGCCTACCGCAATCAATCGATACAAGTGCTTGCAAAACAGCCACTTACGCTTGGCTCGGAAGTAAAGTTTGACATGTTCTTAAGATCTTATAAACTCTGCCCAAAGTGCTAGATGTAGTGCACGCAAACCGGCGATATACTATAGGTAGTGGTTTCTGCACGGCCAGCATCTAAGTTTTAGGAGTCTTAATGCGGGCGAAGAAGCTCGAAAAAAGAATCCGACGACAACCATGAAGGTGAACGTAGGTTCAGTATTATTTCTTATCTTGATCAGCACCATGAAGAACGCCTGGAGGCACCGAAAGACCCTAGTTTGGTGAAATAAGCTGGTTGTATTTGTGCCGGGTTTATTTTGCCGGGGGGCAATTGGGTTCCTCATTGTTGTTAATTCGCGGAGCGAGATTCCAGATTTCAACTTGTAAGGAGATTACAGGATGGCGACAGTTGAACTAGGTCGTAAAGGACGGAACGTGAAGTCGAAGCGTGCCATGACCAAGCCACAAGGTACTTCCCAAGCTGGTGCTTCTGGAGAGGGCCTGAAGATTGAGCAGCGGTTTTGCCCAGAGGGCGTCGATCCGTTTGATACGGTTAGTTGGGAGGTGCGTAGCGCGGCGATCAAGGATGAAAGTGGCCAAGTTCTATTCGAGCAAACCGACTGCGAAATTCCTGAAAGCTGGAGCCAGCTGGCGACGAACGTCGTGGTAAGCAAATATTTTTATGGCGAGCCTGGCACAGCCAAGCGCGAGAAAAGTGTCCGCCAGCTGATTCACCGCGTGACACGTACGATCACCGACTGGGGTATCGCCGACGGCTATTTTGATTCGGCGGCAGATGGTGAGCAGTTTTACAAAGAACTCTCCTGGTTGTGCTTGCATCAAAACGGTTCGTTTAACTCGCCTGTCTGGTTCAATGTGGGACTGTTCCATGAGTACGGTGTCACCGGCGCAAAATGCACCTGGAATTACAACCCGGAAACTCAACAGGTGGAACAGCCGGAAAACCCCTATGAGTTTCCTCAAGGTTCGGCGTGCTTCATTCAAAGCGTCGAAGACAATATGGAAGACATCATGCGGCTGGCCAGCAGCGAAGCGATGCTTTTCAAGTTTGGTAGTGGTACCGGAACCGACCTGTCGACCATTCGCAGTTCTCGCGAAAAGCTTTCTGGTGGTGGCACCCCTTCAGGGCCTCTCTCGTTTATGAAGGTCTATGACTCGATCGCAGGTGTCATCAAAAGTGGCGGCAAGACGCGACGTGCGGCCAAGATGCAATCGCTCAAGGTCACGCACCCGGATGTGCTGGATTTCATTGAGTGCAAGTGGAACGAGGAGCAAAAGGCTCATGCGTTGATCCGCGAAGGCTATGAGTCGAACTTCAACGGGGAAGCCTACTCGTCCGTCTTCTTCCAGAATGCCAACCTGTCGGTACGTGTCACGGACAGTTTCATGGATGCCGTACGCGATGGCAAACAGTGGCAGACCAGCTGGATTAGTGGGAAATCGACCGGAACGCCACCATCATACGAAGCGCGCGAAGTTCTCAACCGCATGGCCGACTGCGCTTGGCATTGTGGTGATCCAGGCGTGCAGTATGACACGACGATTAACGACTGGCACACCTGCCCGAACTCAGGGCCAATCAATGCCAGCAACCCATGTTCGGAGTACATGTTCCTGGACAACACCGCCTGCAATTTGGCCAGCATCAACTTGATGAAATTCCGTCAGGAAGATGGACGGTTCGATATTGAGGGCTTCACCGCCGCCTGCCGGTTGTTCTTTATTGCCCAGGAAATCTTGGTCGGTCACGCTAGTTACCCAACGGAGCGGATTGCAAAAAACAGTCACCTGTTCCGCCCACTGGGACTGGGGTACTCCAACCTCGGCAGCATCGTCATGACCGCCGGTGCGGCTTACGACTCCGATGAAGCGCGTGGCATCTGTGGTTCGATTACGAGTTTGTTGCATGGTGCGGCGAATTTGGCCAGCGCGGAAATGGCTGGTGTGGTTGGACCGTTTGAGTCGTATGAAATGAACAAGGAACCGATGCAGCGTGTCATGCGAATGCATCGTGACGCCGTTGGGGAAATAGACGACTCGGGCCCGGATTACCTCAAGGAGGCAGCTCGCAACCTGTGGGACAAGGTGGTCGAACTCGGAGATCGTTACGGTTACCGCAATGCCCAGGCAACGGTGCTGGCTCCAACTGGTACGATCAGCTTCATGATGGACTGCGATACGACCGGTATCGAACCGGACATCGCCTTGGTCAAGTACAAGCAACTCGCCGGTGGCGGTGTCCTGAAGATTGTCAATCGCTCCGTGGCTCTTGGGCTCGAAACGCTCGGCTACTCCGAGGATCAGATCAAGGCAATCATCGAGTATGTGGACAAAAACGACACCATCGAAGGGGCACCCTTCTTGGAAGACGAACACCTGTCGGTATTCGACTGTGCATTCAAACCAGCCAAGGGAACACGCAGTATTCCTTGGCAGGCTCATGTGCAGATGATGGCTGCTGCTCAACCCTTCCTATCCGGCGCGATCAGCAAGACGGTCAACATGCCCAGCGATGTCACGCCGAAGGATATCGCCGACGCCTACTTCTGGGGTTGGGAACTGGGACTCAAGGCCATTGCCATTTACAGAGACGGCTCCAAGCAAAGCCAGCCGCTCAACACGCAGAGCGAAGGCGATAAGGAAGCCGAACAACAGCAGGAAACGGTGGTCTATAAGCCACGCCGTGAACGTCTGCCCGATACGCGGCAATCGATTACTCACAAATTCAATATCTCCGGCCACGAGGGCTATCTGAATGTGGGGCTCTATCCGGACGGACGTCCCGGCGAGCTGTTCATTACGATGGCCAAGGAGGGATCGACCGTCGGTGGTTTGATGGACAGTTTCGGTACGGCCATCTCCATGTCACTGCAGTACGGGGTTCCACTGGAAGTGCTGGTGAACAAGTTCAGCCACACGCGCTTCGAACCAATGGGGCATACCACGAACCCGGATATTCGCATCGCGAAGAGTATGGTGGACTACATCTTCCGCTGGATGGGAATCACCTTCCTGGCCGGTTATCGCGAAGCCGCTTCAGGGCAGCTCAAGTCTGAAACGCCGGTCGCCCCCTCCGGCAAGAAAGAAGCCAGTGACAAGAGTGACAAGGCGGTAGCCGGGCCTGCCACCAAGGCGGACGGCAACGGCGCTCTCGAAGCAAGCCACGAGACGGACACCGCGGCTTGTTACAACGGCGAAGTCGCGACTGTGGACGCGAAGAGTTTGGAGCGGGCCGGCGTGGCGCTGGCGGAGGCAGCTATCGGAAAAGTGGGCGGTAGCCGCGACTCGCAGTTTGCTGGCTTCCAATCGGATGCTCCCAGCTGCGATAACTGTGGCTCGATTACCGTCCGCAACGGCAACTGCTACCTATGCCACAATTGTGGTAACTCCATGGGATGCAGCTAGTGCAGGCCCGCACACCCACATAGCTTGGTCTATCAACGATTTCCGACGTGAACTCGCTGCAAACCGGCTAAACCAAAGTAAAAATGCTCTAAGCGCGGAGGATTCATGTGGGTCCCATGGCCTGCCTGTCCCCAGGTAGGCTTTCCGCCCGCGCGCCCAAGACACAGCGAAGCAAACGAGTTAAACACAGAAGCCTGCGGAGAAACAGCGAAGCAGACACAGAAGCCAGCGGAGTGATCGGCGACACGCAGACCACTCCGCCGGTTGGTCTCTACTGCTTCTGCTGGCTGCGTCGCTGGATGATACCTTCGAGCTTCTTGCGTTCCGCCTCCAACACGTCCGCTGGTATCTCAGCGGGCGTTACGGGAGTGCGATCGAGTTCGTCATCTTGAGTTAGCTTGCGCAAGCGAATGTTGCGATACCAGACAGGATCGCCGTGATCCTGCAAACTCAACTTCGCCCCGCGGGCTGCCAAATCTCCTCCACGCGCCTTGAGCAGCTCGACATTAAACCGGTACTTTTCGTCGGCATAATCAAAATCGACGACTTTCTCACCGTTGAGCCAATGTTGCACGACCGTACCTTGGCAGACGATGCGTCCCTGGTTCCACTGACCAACCGGTTTGGTGGCATCGTGCGAAGGCGCCATGCAAAAGTAGACCGACGCGGCGCTGGTTCTCGGATTCTTTCCATCTTTGTGCACCGCGTTATCAAGAATCTGGTACTCGTACTGTCCCGGACGATAGTACACGCCACTGTTACTCCCCTTGGCTACCTTCCATTCGAATTGCAGTTCGAAGTCATCCGGGATTTTCCGGGCCTCGTAAACCAAACTCCCACCCTTGCCCCTGCGGGCAATCACGCCCTCTTCGATGCTCCAATTCCCCGAGTGCTTCCACCCGTCCAGGCTGCTGCCATCAAACAACACATCAAACGAGTTTTCTGACTTCACCGCTCCCTCGTCGGCAACTCCGGTGGCCGCATGCAGGCCAAGAACAGTCAGCAAACCGGTTAAGACAAATCGTGGGATGATCATATTTTTCATAGTCGTACCTACCCAAAAAACCATAGCGTGAAAGGAACGGTCGTCCCATCCGCCGAATCAGGATCGTTGACCGCCCAGAGCGCTTCTCATGCCGCGAGCGGATCGATCAACGATTGACACCTAAACAACAAGCCGGTCGCCAGTATAGCGACCCGCTGTGTCCCGTGCAGATCATTCGAAGTGAGGCTTGCTAGGCTTTTGCGTGGTCGATATCCTAATCGATGCTTCGACAGGAACGGTCACCAAAGGCTCTCGTCCAATTGCCCGGCATGCGTTTGATCCTGGTTTTTCTTGATTCGGCTGAGTGGTGGAATGGCAGACACACAGGATTTAAAATCCTGTGAGGGGTTTCCCTCGTGCGGGTTCGAGTCCCGCCTCAGCTACTTCTTTGCATCCCCTCTCCGCTATTCCCAAGCGGCCGTTCACCACCTGGCGCCACCTTTCTCCCTGCAAGCCGCTCGCGGAGAATATCCATTCCCACGTCGAGATCTACCTGAAGCGGTGCCGGGGCGGTGAACCTTATGGGCAGCCGGGGCGTCCAGACAGGACACGCAGCGTGCTATGTGAAAGAAAAACTGGGTAGGCGAGTTATGTCAAATTGGAATGTGTCTCCGCTCCGTGACCCTCTGGACGCCTACTTCTCGATTGCCGGCGAAGCCCTGCTGTACTCTGACCGGTCCATTTGGGAAACTTATGTCAAGCGAATTGGCAGCGAGAACTTAAGAGGCGTCTGGGACGGAGAGCAGTTTGTCGGCGGCTTGGCATTCTATCGCATGGGCCAATGGTTTGGTGGTCAGGCCATTCCGACTGCTGGCATCTCCGGCGTTGCAATCGACCCCGCGGCGCGGGGCAGTGGAGCTTGCCGGGCCCTGCTGACCAGCCTGCTTCGCGAACTGCATGCCGAGGGAATCCCCCTTGCCTCACTCTACGCATCGACTCAGCGTCTATACCGCGGTGTTGGCTTCGAGCAGAGCGGCCATCGTTTTCAATATTCGATTCCGATGAGTTCCCTTCACGGCTCGCATAACAAGGTCAGTCGCGATCTTTCGGTCACGCGTCTGGTGGACCCACCGCTGGATGTACTCGACCGAATCGCGACCGTTCGCGCTCGATCGAGCAATGGACTCTTGCAGCGAACCGCAGGGCTGTGGGAGCGAGTGACGCAGCCTATTGGAGCCACGACCACCACCTACTTGATTGGAGAACCGACTCACCCCGAAGGATTTGCGACGCTGCAACACGGAGCGCGTTCGGCAGGCTTACCGCAGCCTCTGGTAGCGATCGACTGGGTCGCCAATACCGCTGCCGCAATGCAGCGTCTGATCGCTCTGGTAACGGACCACCGTAGCCTGTGCGACCAGTTTCGTTGGTACGGCGGCCCCAATGATCCTTTGCACCTGCTAGCGAGTGAACAGTACGTTGCGGTAACCGATCACATCCGGTCGTTAAACCGAATCATCCGCTTTCAGGATGCCTTTGAGCTACGAGGCTATCCGAGCGGCCTGAGCGGAGAGTTGCATTTCTCCGTTCGTGACGAATTGCTGCCGGAAAACCATGGAAACTGGACTTTGAAGCTCAACGGCGGTAAAGCGCAAGTCGAGCGGGGTGGCGAGGGTCACATCCAGCTGGCCATCCGTGCGGCGGCTCCGTTGTTCACCGGCCTCGTGAACTGTTCGCAACTCATCGCCGCGGACATGATTGCCTGCACCCATCCGGCACAAGTCCAACTAGCCGACCTCGTCTTTGCCGGTCCCGCTCCCTGGATGCCAGAGATTTTCTAACGCCCACGAGCGTTCCAAGCCCGTTGGACACATTCTCAAGCGTCCCCGCAACACAAGCCAGCGACGAATTCGCTGGCCCGAGTAGGGTGATCCTGTGTAGACTTTGCCGGTGCCGGAGGCACCGCGCCACTCCTCGGTTACTTCGACGTCAAGGCAAAGTCGATTTGGTTTTCCGGCTCGGCGGCGACCGTCTCCTTTAAGATCGTCTGACTATTGTACTTTTCCGGAATGGCCCCCGCTCCGGCCGCGGCTCCGGCCTGATAGTCATCCGGACTTCCACCTGCGGCTTCTTGCTCGTAGGCGGCGTTGTCAGAACTCTCGTAGGTGTCATCTGTCCCGCCACCTTCGACCACAATATTTTTCGTGATCGAAACTCGGTAGCTGCCGGCCGGCACACCCGCCCCCCTGAGGCACCGGAGAGCGTACGAGCCATCGGCACCCGTGGTAGCCGTTCCAGTAAAGCCGCCCGGTCCCTCAGGCGAAAAAATCACCAACAGACCTTCCATCGGCTTGTTATCGAGTGTGACCACGCCGGTGACACCATAAAGTTTCAGACCGTCCCCGCAACCAGCCAAACTCAGTAGCAGCGCCCCTAGCAACCAACCTTCGGTTTTCATTTAGCGAATCCTCTTTTGGTGCATGCAGGAACAGCTGGGCAAAAAAGGGAGCCCAGCTGCCCCACGCAACTTGTCTTTGCGCAAGAAACTTTTTACTCAGGTAGCATCGCAGCCTCTCGACCTTGCCTACTTCCAAGAGCCCCCCAAACACCGTAGTCCGAAGGACGACTTCCCGGGTTAGCGCGGCTATTGGCTGCTTGATTGCCAGTATCTATGTTTTCTGAAACAAAATGCACGGATGCATCGGTCATCGCGACCTGAACGCCACCTGTGTGCCAGCTCGATGGCGGGCTCATATCTTCGTTACCGTCGACACCACCCCAGTGACAGGATGGACCATTGGGTCTGACAATCGTTGCAAAGCCTACGAAGTACGGACGCCCGTCCCAAGCGCGGCCTCCCGTTGGGCGAAAGGCTCTTCGGACATCGCCGGTCAGCCGGTTGTCGGCTCCGACTCGGGCCAGGCACGCGGCTGGGTTCCACTGCCGCACATTGAGCGCTACGCCACCAAGAATGTCTCGTTCGGAGCCACCGGCTACTCGTTCACTCATCGCGATCGTATTGGCGGTTCCGTCCGTGACCGCCGACATCTGTATCCAGCGATTAATCTGGAAAACGCCCCGGTTGTCTCGGTTTTGAGACGGGCGGAAGTGGTTCTGATGATAGTCGTCGCCGACGCAGACTTTGTAGTTGATTAGCGACGGACTTTCATTGCGATTTGTCGGAGGCGGATCGGAAGGACAAATCAACGTCGGAATGTCAACCTGCCAGTTCACCGCCGCCCATGCTCGTTCCTCATCGTCGGCAAAGTGCCCGGGAAGGTTGTCCCATGGGTCGGGCAAGCCAACACCATGGGGCCTGGATCGAGCCGAGATTGCATTGCTGAGAGGCCCCTGCTCGATATACGGCAGGATCGATAACACATACGAATAACGGCGCCAGCGATTACGGCCCAGGCCAGGATTATTGGTGTACCCCATCGGCGGCAATACCTTGGCCGCCGATTCGTAGTTGTGAAGCGCCAGCGCCAGCTGCCTCATATTGTTCGAACAAGACATCCGCCGCGAGGCCTCTCGAGCTGCCTGAACGGCCGGCAACAACAGACCAACCAATATGCCGATGATAGCAATGACCACCAACAGCTCCACCAATGTGAAGCCTTTACGCGAAGACTTTGACACAACTCTTCCCCCCCAACAAACTTGGTAATAATAAGACACATAAAGCATTGACTAGGTAGAGATATCACACACTAGGGCACCCATCAAGGCTCCCCAACTTACCACAGGCGGGGTAAAAATACACA
>JANQJJ010000136.1 GCA_028281725.1 Pirellulaceae bacterium
GATGAATTGCTCCTGATCGAAATCCGTTTCTAGGAAAGGATTTGCAGCACACTCCCAACAGATATCCAACCCAAGGTCAGTGCTTGGTTCCTGCATTCAGGTCCTATGCCGACGCAAGCGGTAAAGTTTAGCCGACGCAACGTGTTCAAGCGTGACAAGATGACTTGCCAGTACTGCGGCCGCCAAGGGCGGATTCCATGGGAGACTGATGAGGTGCAAGCTGTGGACCAAAAGCAGCCCACAAGACAACCCAAGAAAACGCGTCCACGACGCCAGCTGGGAAGTGAAGAGTTGACGATTGACCACGTTGTGCCTCGTGCTCAGGGTGGACAGTCAAGCTGGACCAACTGTGTGCTGGCTTGCGTTGACTGCTACTCTCGCAAGGCTGACCGCACTCCGGCAGAAGCAGGCATGCGGCTCCGCAAGACGCCGACTCGACCAACTTGGAAGCCGATCTACGCTCAGCGTATGAACCGGATCGAAAGCTGGTCGAAGTTCATCAGCGAAGCGTATTGGAATGTCGAGCTGGAGCAGTAGGTAGTAAGCTCGTAGCCGGCTAATGGCCGATTACCGTTTCGTACTCATCCGCTTCTTCATGCACTGAATTGGAAGTGCGGATTGAGCGGATGAGTTCATGGAGTACTTTTTCAGCTTCCAGCAGTACAGAGCCGTCGCCAGCCAGTAAAGCTTACTCCTTACATGGCAGAGAGCGTTCGGTGGAACTCACCACGGGAACGGAGCTAGTGGTCTGTCAAAGCTTAATCTTTGGGTCGGAATCTGTAGCCTTTCGAAGAATCGATAGTTCGGCAATGTTTGCCTCTCGATAGCTTCGGCAGGCGTTTCATTCAATTCAAGGGGGTTGCGAGAATCGTGTTCATGATTCAAAACACTGGTTTATCGCTGCGGATGCAATACTAACCCAGGCGTGATGAGAATGGATTCGGGTTCGAGTGCGAGCCGCACGGGCCGCATCCCGCACAAGGACCCATTTCTATAAGCGAGGTAACAGGCGTGTCGAGTTGTCCAAAATGCGGAGAGACTCTGGCCGGTTCAGTTCCCGGAGAGATGGTAGCGTTTCGCCACTTTCGAGGCGCATGGTCGACATGGGAACAGCTGTTTCGCCAAGCAGCTGAGTTCGCTGGCCGCATTGGCCGTCAGCGATTGATCTCAATCTCGCATTCGGCGGACCATTCAGACGGAGTGGTGACGGTCTGGTACTGGACGGGCGGGCAACCCCAACACCCGCCCAGCACCTAAACCGATGGTCAGCCCGCAGGCATCGTCGTCGTCGGATATCTCCAGGTGGAGCAGAGCCACTCTACGTCTTGGAGGCTAGTTCAAAATCTATTTCGTTCTTGCCGTCGACAATCTCAACCGAATCGGGACGTAAGGAGACATTTTTAGGAACGTCCTTTTTGGAGGCAGGTGGGCTAAACTGCTCCTCCTCTGGGACTCTACCGGCCGCAATATTCATCTGAAAACGAATCGTATGTTTGCCGATGACTGCTCCAGGTTTGTCTTTGGTGTAATAGACTGCGTATTGCCCCGTTTCATCCGTTATGGCCATCGACGGGCGGCCACCGGCCTCCGGTATGAATTCGAGGCTTCCACCCTCAACCGGCTTGCCTTTGTAAGTGACCGTTCCTGTCACGAGGGCCAGATCCGGCCCGTCGCTGCCGCAGCCTACCAGCGATAACGCGATCAGAGCAATCAAAAAAACATAATCTCGATTCATCTTTGTCAACCTTCGGGATACGTGCCGAGTCATAGGGGATGCGTGATTACTCCTCGTTGCTGAAAGCATATCCATCATCTCGTCCACTGAGGGCCATAAACGTGTTTTCGAAGTCGATGTTCTCGGAGACGTATCGAACGGAACCATCCCCCATGCAAAATTGAGAACCGCCGGTGTGAGCTGAACGGTATCCGTTGTGCAGCGTGCTGGCCCACCGCTGCGTATAGTTGCCCGAGTAGAGACTGTTGATCGGGTAGCGGGCGGCCGTGATATTCATGGTCCAGCCGAGCCATGCGTGGAAGCACGGACCAGCTGCCCAAGCCCCACCAGGCCCTCGACCGGGGCGCGCGTCTTCTCGCGTGCCATCGGCGAGAAACATGAAATCGGAATGCTCTCCAACGGCGATCGTATTACTGGTTCCGTCAGTAACGTTTGCCATCTTGGCGCCTTTGAATCTTTCATTCCAAATGCTGACTAAACCGGCGTCCTGCATCCAGCCGTAACCGGTCCAAACATTTCGGCTACCGCCGGAACGCGCACCTGGCGTCAGGCCAGTGCCGGGCGAAAAATAGTAACCGACATTCGCGACGTAATCAGGGATCTGAATCTCATACGTTTCCGGCGCACCGAGCGCCTGCGTACCTGAGGCCGCGGTGTGAACTCGCAGTCCCTCAAGCGGGCTCGACGGACAGTTGAAGGTGGGAACTCGCAACCGCGACATCACTTCCCAATTGCGGTTCGTCGCATTCCCTTGGTCATTGAAGTCCGTGTCAATCCAGACCATGGCGTTGTAAGCAGCGGATTGCTCCATCTGCGGCAGGATCATCGTCAACCAAGATGCTCCGCGCTGGTTTACGCCTTGGGGTGTACCGACATTTCCGGGAAACTTGCGAAACGTATCGTGATAGTTGTGGATAGCCAGTCCGATCTGCTTGAGGTTGTTCGAACACGACATACGCCGCGCCGCCTCTCGCGCCGCTTGCACCGCTGGCAACAACAACCCGACTAGAATTCCAATGATGGCGATCACGACCAACAACTCCACCAGCGTGAATCCAAACTGGTTTCGTTTGTGCCGAGCGCGGGATGCTCGTTCAGACGGAAAACAACGTGCACTCTTACCGTTCATAACCTTCACTCTCAAATAACGAACATTAATCAGGACGGGCGCGTACCTACGTCGAGAACTCGATCTGGTCGGCCTTTGCGGTGAGCGAGGTAGCAAAACGGATTCCGTAGTTCCGCCTACGAACGGCGACCACTAGCGGCCCGCTGGGGGTATTCCAGGACATAACGTCGGGAAGATTCCCATTAATCTCACCAGTCGCGGAGGTCGTTGCCGTTCCAACTTGAAGAAATTATTGAGCTTTTAGACCATTTATTCGGATGCTAGGCAGCGTCGACTCCTCAGGACCGCGAGCGTTGCTTAAACCGTAAGCAGTCTGAGCCGGTATCTGCCTAGCCAGCAGCAGACATCGCATGGCTGGGGCGATCGGTCGTAGCGGGAGGCGCTGGGGTAGTTGGCCCAGAGCAACGCCGGCCGCTGGCGCCGAACCGCTGACCCGAGAAACGGTGGCGGAGCCCTATTGATTGGCAACCACATGGCTGGTGGCTTGCGAAATGAGTTAAGCTTTCCTAGGCTCTTCCCGTCCGGGCAGTCCGCCGGAAGGCGATCGCCAACATTCAACCGCCAGCTATGGGAGCAGCGCTTGTTCGACGATGATGATTCTCATGCTGACGAAGAGCGCTGGCTGGAAGGCGACCAGTGGGACGACGAGGAAGCTGTCACCGTTCGCTGTCCCTACTGCGACCACGAAATCTATGAAGAAGCGCAGAAATGCCCCTATTGTGACCAATACATTTCTGAATTGGATGCGGCGCCGGAGCGCAAGTCTTGGCTTGTCCTGATCGGCGTGATCCTCTGTTTTTGTATCCTGCTGGTTTGGATCGCACTGCCTTTCCTATAAATCACCCCTACCGCAAACGCGAGAAATCACATGCTCAGCAAACGGACCGCCTGGATCGTTGTTCTGATTGGTCTTTCGGGACTTGCTTCTGAAGCAGCCTTGGGTGACGATGCCGGCGGTTCGCCACTGGAGCTGTTCGAGCATCGCATTATGCCCATTTTCAACTCGCCCCATCCATCCAGCTGCGTGCAATGCCATTTGTCGTCCGTGGATCTAAAAGACTATATTCTTCCGTCATCAGACCAGACGTTTGCATCACTACGCGATCAGGGTCTGATCAATGTCGATGCGCCTGAGCAGTCCAAGATCCTGACGCTCATTGCCATGGGAGAGCAAGATGCCGATCGAGGAGCTCAGCTGATTCATGCCAAGACGCGCCAAGCAGAATATGATGCGTTCCGGGCCTGGCTGATCGCGTGTTGCTCAGATGAGCGGCTGAGGCGCTTGGAGGTTGCTGCTAAGACGTCGGCAGCCGGTCCTCAGGTATCCGGCGAAGTGATCCGGCATAACCGCAAGGACCGAATCCTGGACTCTTTTACTCGTAACATCTGGTCGCAGCGCATGCGCTGCTTCCCGTGCCATACACCTGGTGAGTTGGAGCCAAGTAACCCTAAGCACAAAAAGCCGGCTGAGCGGTATCGAGAATATGTCGCTCAGTATGGCCAGCGGATGAACCTGTTTCGTGAAACACCTCAGGCGACTTTGAGGGCTCTGATCGCTAGCAGCCGCAAGAGGCATGGCAACCAATTACCGCTGCTAAACTTGCAGGAACCAACTCAAAGTCTGCTGATCGTCAAACCCACATCCAAGCTGCCCGCAAAACGAGCGGACGGCCAGTTCGAGACGGCCTCGTCTCAACCGCCCGTTACGCACATGGGCGGACTGAAGATGCATGTCGACGATATGTCTTATAAGGCGTTTGTATCCTGGATCGCAGATTATGCCCAAGTTGTCCATGGCCAGTATACTTCGGCCGACCAATTGCCTCTGGACAACTGGCATCCGTCAGGCCACGTGCTGCGGATCAAGGATGCGCCCGAGGTTTGGCCGAGCATGGCAACGGTTCAGCTATTTGTCTATGCCATGGATACGAAGAATGGAGGATGGTCGACCGCACCGATCGCTTTTACCCAGTGCAAAGTGACGCCTCGCAAGATGGCAGTCGGCTCGTTGATGCTAATGGCCGCATCAGAAGACCCTGTGTTGTCAGAAGACCCCGTGGCGGAGCCCGAAGACGAGGATCAAGCGGAGGGCGAAACGGCCCGGCTGGCGGCGGGTCGGTATCTTATCCGGGCTTACCTGGATACCGAGGACCAGCTCTCCAGCGATCCAACAGCCTTGCTGCATGGAGGCGAAAGCCATTTCCAAGCGGTCGTTGATGCCCAATGGAAAGAGGGCTTTCAGCACGCGGAGATCGTACTCGGCAGTGCGTTTATCAATTGACGCAGGGGTTGATCGCACTGCCCGGTAAAGTTGCCAAAACGACGTGCGAAGCGTCGCGAGCGATAGATGGCGTACCACAGTCGCTTGGCCCGATTGCGTGAGTGTCTACGTTTTCTTTTTCCGTCTGGCATGTTCCTGTCCCTCCTTTCATTCCAAGCGGAGTTTCTCCGCGGCTGTTACCAAGAATCGTCTTGCCGATGCTGACGCCGCTCTGCGATCGGCCCGTGAATTCCCTGCGTCAGTTTCCAAGTAGCGGAGCCGTCGCAGCGGCTCGCCCGCCTGGCTGCACACCCCGGAGAGGCATGCGGGGCCCGCTCGGAGACTTGGCGGGCTGTCCAACCAGCCCGCCGCTGGCTTCCGCCAGGTGCTTTTTGGCTAGGGGCGATGTATACTCGGGAAGTCCTTGGTACCGGCATTCCTACCTAAGCACTGACACCTCGCATGTCACGACCCTTCTCTCGCTTTCGCGCGACGCCGCTGCTACTCGTCTTCTGCTGTTGTCTGTTATTGGATTGCCTTCTGCGCGAAACGCAGGCCACCGAACGGCCGAACATCCTATTCATCTTCCTGGATGACCTGGGTTGGCGCGACTGTGGTTTTATGGGATCCGATTTCTATGAGACTCCTAACTTAGATCGACTGGCTGCCGGCGGCATGGTCTTTACCCACGCCTATGCGAGTGCGGCAAACTGCGCACCCTCTCGAGCTTGTCTGCTATCGGGTCAGTACACGCCGAGGCATGAGATTTACAACGTCGGAACTGCGCTGCGTGGAGATCCCCGATTCAGCCGGCTCAAGCATATTCCCGGCACGGACACGCTGCGAACCGATACTCGTACCTGGGCGCACTGCTTACAAGATGCCGGATACACCACCGGCACCATAGGCAA